>CALUJN010000081.1 GCA_944320985.1 uncultured Alistipes sp.
TTATTTTCGAACGAAGGAGAAGATCTTCGAACGCATTCTCGACGAAAAGATGCGTCTGATGGGTGAATCGATTCTGACGGCCTTTGGTCGGCCGGGACTGCCTCTGCCGGAGCGGTTGCGGCAGGGCATCGAGAGCCATTTCGATCTCATTGCGGCCAACCCCGATTTGCCGCGTTTTGTGGTCAACGAGGTCTTTTCGCGTCCGGAACGTTACGAGGCGATGCGGGAGCGGATCCGGCGGATCCTGGATTCTTTGCTGGCTGGGCTTCAGCGGGATCTGGACGAGGCGGCGGCGCGCGGTGAGGCGGATTCGATGGATGCGCTGATGTTGTTGTTGGATATCATTTCGCTGAATGTCTTTCCGTTTCTGGCCTTTCCGTTGCTCGAACCGCTGCTGGGAGATCCGGCTGGCGATCGGGACCTTTTCTTTGCGCGACGCAAGGCCGAACATGTTGAGATGATTCGCAAACGATTGTTGAAAACTTCGGAACGATGAAACCGATTTTGATTTGGGCCGGCCTGCTCCTTGCCGGCCTTCCGCTGCAGGCGCAACCGACCTTGAACGAGTGCCGGGAGTTGGCTCGCCGCCACTACCCTGCCATCCGTCAATACGATCTGATCCGGCGCACCGAGGCGTACAACCTTTCGAACGCAGCACGGGCCTACCTGCCTCAGGTGTCGTTTTCGGCACAGGCAACCTGGCAGACCGATGTGCCGACACTCCCCGATGCCTTGACCGGAATGTTGTCGAAGCAAAACATCTCGATGCCAGGACTTCACAAGGACCAATATAAAGTGATGCTCGAGGTGGACCAGATGATCTGGGACGGAGGGCAAACCGCTGCCCGGAAACGTCTTGCCGAGGCTGAATCGCTTGAAGAGATACGGACTGCGGATGTTGATCTGCACGCCCTGCAGGGTCGTATCGACGATCTCTATTTCGGGATTCTGCTCCTGGATGAGCAGGTTGCGCAGATGCATCTGACGATCGGACTCCTGCAAAGCAACCTGGAGAAGATCCGTTCGTTCGTGCGCAACGGTGTGGCTATGGCTTCGGATGCCGATGCCGTGGAGGCCGAACTGCTGGCGGCGAAGCAGCAGCTCGGGGCCTGTGTGTCACGGCGTGAGAGTTACCGTCGGATGTTGGCGCTCTTTATCGGGCAGGAGTTGGACGACAGGCCGTTGGTGCGGCCTGAGGTCGTTGCGGCCGCCTCTGTTGCGGAGCATGCGGAGGAGCGGCTCACAACGGGCGGTGTCACCACCGTCGGTCTGTGGCAGGGAACGGGCCCTTCCGGGGCATCGGACGGCACACTGGAGGCCCCTCTTGCGTATGACGCGACGGCCCGTCCCGAGATGGCGTGGTTCGATGCCCGGGTCGAGCGGCTCTCGGCGCAGGAACAACAACTGAAAGCCGCCACGAGACCCCGGTTCGGGCTCTTTGCCCAGGGCTATTACGGCTATCCGGGGTTGGACTATTTCCGGAGCATGATGTCTCCCGACTGGTCGTGGAATGCCCTGGTCGGAGTCTGGATGTCGTGGAATTTCGGTGGTTATTATACCCGGAAAAACTCCCTCGACAAGTTGCGGACGGCGAAGGAAAGGGTTGAGGTGCAACGCGATATTTTCTTGTTTGACAATAGGTTGAAGGTCGTTGAGGAAAGTGGTGAGATCGCTCGTCTGAGGCGTGCTTTGGCCGATGATGACCGTATCGTGGCCCTGCGGCGTTCGGTGCGTGAGGCCGCCGAGTCGAAACTCCGCAACGGCGTAATCGACACCGATGATCTGTTGCGGCGGATCACCGACGAAAACCTGGCCCTCATGGCCCGCAGCGCCCGCGAACTCGAATTGCTGAAGACGATTTATGAATGGAAACATACGCTGAACCGATGAAAAAAGTGACTGTTTGTTTGCTGGTCTCCCTGCTTGCGGCCTGCGGAAGCGAGGGAGATTTCGATGCCACGGGAACCTTCGAGGCGACCGAGGTGACGGTCTCGGCCGAGGCGGCCGGGCGCATTCTGTGGTTCGAGGCCGAGGAGGGCGACCGGATTGAGGCCGGAAAGATGGTCGGAGCCATCGATTCCGTGCAGCTCTATCTGCAGAAACTGCGTCTGGAGCGGCAACGGGCATCGGTCGACTCCTCGCGTCCCGATATCGCCAAACAGGCGGCGGCGCTGCGTGAGCAGATCGCCCGCCAGCAGATCGAATGCCGCCGCGTGGAGCGCCTGCTTGAAGACGGCGCCGCGACACTCCGGCAGCAGGAGGATGCCCGGACCCGGCTCAAGGTCCTCGAAAGCGAATTGGAGGCCTTGTTGTCGACGCTCGGGAAGAGCCGTTCGTCGATCGACGAGAATGCCTCGGCCATTGATCTTGAAATCGCACAGGTCGAAGACCGGTTGGCCAAATGCCGGATCCTCTCGCCCGTTGGGGGGACCGTGCTGGCGCGTTATGCCGAGGCCGGGGAGGTGACTGCGGCAGGACGTCCGTTGATGAAGGTCGCCGATCTCGAGCACCTCTTTCTGAGGGCCTATTTTACGTCGGATCAGTTGGCGGAGCTGCGGCTCGGGCAGCAGGTGACGGTAACGGCCGATTTCGGCGGCGGAAACCGTTATGACTATCCCGGGCGTGTGGTGTGGATCGCGCAGGAGAGCGAATTCACGCCCAAGACCATTCAGACGCGCGATTCACGGGCCAATCTGGTCTATGCCGTCCGGATCGCCGTCGAGAATGACGGCCGGCTGAAGATCGGACTCTATGGCGAGGTGCGTCTCGGAAAGGAGCGGCAATAAGGTGCGGAGCATGGTCGGAGATGTTGCCATACGGGTTGAGGGGTTGGTCAAGCGTTACGGCGCGGTGACGGCTCTGGACGGTGTCGGGTTCGAGGTGCGGCGCGGCGAGCTGTTCGGGTTGATCGGGCCCGATGGCGCCGGAAAGACCACGCTCTTCCGGCTGCTGGCCACGCTGCTCACTCCCGATGCGGGGAGGGCCGAGGTCGATGGGTGCGATATCGTGCGCGAGGCCCGGGCGATCCGCTCGCGTGTGGGATACATGCCGGGACGTTTTTCGCTCTATGCGGATTTGTCGGTCGAGGAGAATCTCGCCTTCTTCGCTGCGCTGTTCGGTGTCTCGGTACGTGACAATTACGGGTTGATCGAACCGATATACAGGCAGTTGGAACCCTTTCGCACACGCCGTGCCGGAAAGCTCTCCGGAGGTATGAAGCAGAAACTGGCCCTTTGTTGTGCGTTGATTCACCGTCCGTCGGTGCTGCTGCTGGACGAGCCTACGACGGGGGTCGATCCCGTTTCGCGCAGCGAGTTCTGGGAGATGCTGGCCCGGTTGCGGAGCGAGGGGATCTCGATCCTCGTGGCGACGCCCTACATGGATGAGGCGCAGCGTTGCGATCGTGTGGCGCTGTGTGACAGGGGGCGGCTGCTGGCCGTGGAGACGCCGGACGGAGTGGTGGCGTCGTTCGACGGGGTGTTGTATGCCCTGTCCGGTCGCGAAATGTTCGGGCTGCTTGCCGCGGCAAGGGCCGAGGCGGGAGTCGAGGCCTGTTATCCGTTCGGTGCGGTGCATCACCTGAGGGTCGCCCGGGAGTTCGACCCCGAACGCTTCCGGCGTCGGTTGCTGGCGGAGGGCTTTCATGAGGTCGGAATCCGCCGCGTGGAGCCCGGAATCGAGGATGTATTCATAAAACGAATGGAGCATGAATGATCGTGAAGCTGTCATATCGGTCCGGGAACTGACCAAATGCTTCGGCGCCTTTACGGCCGTGGACCACCTCTCGTTCGAGGTGTTCCGCGGGGAGATTTTCGGTTTCCTCGGGGCAAACGGCGCCGGGAAGACAACCGCCATGCGCATGTTGTGTGGGTTGAGCTACCCTACCTCCGGGTGGGGACGTGTCGCCGGGTACGACATCGCCACGCAGGGCGAGGAGATCAAACGCCACATCGGATACATGAGCCAGCGATTCTCGTTGTATGACGATCTGACCGTCCTGGAGAACATCCGGCTTTTCGGAGGTATTTACGGGTTGTCGCGGCGGGAGATTCTCCGACGTGCGGTCGGGCTGCTCCGTCGGCTGGGGATTCGTGGTGAGGCCCATACACGAGTCAGAAGCCTCCCGTTGGGTTGGAAGCAGAAGCTCGCTTTCGCCGTGGCGACGCTGCACCGTCCCGAGGTGGTCTTTCTCGATGAACCGACGGGTGGGGTCGATCCCCTCGCGCGGCGTCAGTTCTGGGAGTTGATCTACGAGGCGGCGGCCGGTGGTACGACGATCTTCGTGACGACGCACTACATGGATGAGGCCGAGTATTGCACACGGATCTCGATGCTGGTCGATGGTCGCATCCAGGCACTCGGGACGCCCGCCGAACTGAAATGTCGATTTGCCGCGGAGTCGGTGGATGAACTCTTCCGCCGGCTGGCCCGCGGCGCAAAACGGGCACAGGAATGAAAAGAGTCGGTTTTTGGGCCTTTGTCCGCAAGGAGTCGCTGCACATCCTGCGTGATCCCCGCACGATGCTGATCGTCCTGGGAATTCCCGTCGTGCAGCTGCTGCTCTTCGGGTTTGCCCTCTCGACCGAGGTGAACAACCTCGATTTCTCCGTCGCGGCACCCCATCGCTCGGAGGCCGTGCGGCAGCTTGTCGAACGCATCGCGGCCAACGACTGTTTCACCTTCCGCGGTTACGTCGATCCGCAGCAGATCGACCGAGAGCTGAGGCGCGGAAGGGCCGATGTCGTGGTGGTCTTTGCCGATGATTTCGATCGGCGGATGGCGGACGGCATCTCGGCCGGTGGCGGGGAAGCTGGTGGATGCGTTGACGACGGCAGGGCTGCCGTGCAGCTGGTTTTCGACGCCTCGAATCCCAATATGGCTGCCGCCGGGGCCGGATATCTGCAGCGCCTGTTGTGTGCCGGCAACGCCCCGGGGGCGGAGGTCGAGATGCACCTGTTGTACAACCCCCGGATGAAGAGCGCCTACAACTTCGTCCCCGGGATCATGGGGCTGTTGTTCATCCTGATCTGTTCGATCATGACCTCCGTCTCGATCGTCCGCGAAAAGGAATCGGGAACGATGGAGGTGCTGCTCGTCTCGCCCGTGCGGCCTGTCGGAATCGTCTTCGCGAAGATGATCCCCTACTTTCTCCTTTCGTGTGTCGATCTGGCCGTCATCCTCCTGCTGGCCCGTTATGTACTGGGAGTTCCCTTGTCGGGAAGCGTCGCGGGCGTGGTCGCCATTTCGATCCTCTATCTGCTGTTGGCGCTGGCCCTCGGGCTCTTCATCTCGACGATCGCTGACCGGCAGGCCACGGCCCTCGTCATCTCCGCCATGCTTATGCTGCTGCCCGTCATCATGCTCTCGGGGATGATCTTCCCCGTCGAAAACATGCCCGGTGTGCTGCAGGCCCTTTCGTGTGCGATTCCGGCCCGGTGGTACATCGAGGCGGTGCGGAAACTCATGATCCAGGCGCTGCCCTTCTCGGCTGTTGTGCGGGAGTTCGGAATTCTGCTCGCCATGACCGTGGCTCTCGTGGCCGTGGCCCTGCACAAGTTCAACGACAAACTCGAATGATCCCATGCGTACGCTCCCGGTATTGTTAGAAAAGGAGTTCCGGCTGTTTTTCCGGAGTCCGTTCCTTCCGAAGGTGGTCGTCCTCTTCCCGCTGATGATCATGCTCGTCATACCCTGGGTCACGACCCTCGACGTGCGGCATATCGATGTTGCTGTGGTCGACGGCGACCATTCCCGGACCGCACGGCGCATCATCCACAAGATCGAGGCATCGGAGTATTTTTCGCTCCGCGGAGTCGAGGCAGATTACGCCGCAGCCTTGCGGCGTCTCGAAGCCGGTGAGGTCGATGCGATTCTCGAGATCCCGTATCGTTTCGAACGGAATCTCACCGCCCGGAGTTCCGAACCGGTACATATTGCGGCGAACGGTGTGAATGCCATCAAGGGAAGTCTCGGCGGACAGTATCTTGCCGCCGTTGTCCGTGAATCGATCGCGGAAAGAATCCGCGAACTCGGAGGAGAAGATTCCGCAGAGGGGCTGGTGGTCGTACAGAATCGTTACAATCCGACGCTGGATTACCGTTTCTACATGATTCCTGCCCTGATGATCATGCTGCTGGTGATGATTTGCGGATTCCTCCCGGCGCTGAATCTCGTCGGGGAGAAGGAGTCCGGAACCATCGAGCAGATCAACGTCTCGCCTGTCGGCAGGTGGTCCTTCGCCCTGGCCAAACTGATCCCCTTCTGGGTGATCGGTCTGATCGTCCTGGGGCTGGTGATGATCGTGGCCCGACTCCTCTACGGTCTGGCCCCCGAAGGCAGCATCGCCGCCATTTTCCTCGCGGCGGCCCTCTTCATCTTCACGATGTCCGGCCTCGGCCTCGGGATCGCGAACCGCTCGGCAAACATGCAGCAGACCATGTTCGTGATGTTCTTCTTCGTGATGCTCTTCATCCTGCTGAGCGGTCTGGTGACACCCGTGGAGTCGATGCCCCGTTGGGCGCAGGGTCTGACCCGTATCCTGCCGCCCCGCTATTTCGTCGATGCCATGCGCGCACTCTATCTCAAGGGAGCTTCGATTGCCGATCTTTGGGTAAATTATGCCGCTTTGGCCCTCTTTGCGCTTGCGGTCAACGGATGGGCCGCCCTGAGCTATCGCAAGCAGCTCTGAGCGGCGGGTTCGCCTCCGCGTTACTCCTTGCCGGGAAGACCTCCCGGAAGCAGCGCATGGCGGGCGAGAAAATCGTAGAACGACTGCCGGTAGTTCTCCGAAATCGGAATCCGTTCCCGGTCGAACAGGATCCGGTTGCGCTCGATCGTGCGGATTTTCGACGGCTGCACGATATAGGAGCGATGCACGCGGATGAAACGATCCCCGGGAAGCTGCTCCTCGAGGCTCTTCAGACTCAACAGCGAGACGATCGGGTGCGTCTCCCCCTCGACGTGGATCTTCACGTAGTCCTTCAGCCCTTCGATGTAGCGGATCCGATCCAGCGGGATCTGTTGCAGGCGGTATTCCGTCTTCACGATGAGGCTCCGGCGGGGATCTTCTGCGTGCGGCTCCTGCGTGCGGACCGTGGCCGGCGGCAATTCACTCGCTGCTGCGGTTGTCTCTTCGCCCGCATCGGACGGGGCGACAGCGGATGGCGGTTCGCCCGGGCCGGCCTGCTCCGCACGGCGTTTCAACTCGAACCAGGCCAGCGCCTTGTTCGCCGCCGAGAGAAAATCGTTGTAACTGATCGGTTTGAGCAGGTAGTCCATGGCTTGCACCCGGAAACCCTCGACCGCATACTGGCTGAAGGCCGTCGTGAAGATGACACGGGTCTCCTCGGGCAGCATCCGCGAAAGCTCCATGCCGTTCAGTCCAGGCATCTGAATATCGCAGAACAGCAGATCCACCGGGTGCTCGCGAAGGGCCGCAAAGGCTGCCGTACCGCTTCCGTAGGAGCCCGACAACTCCAGGTACGGTGTTTTCCGTACGTAACCCTCCATCAACTCCACGGCCAGGGGTTCGTCATCGATGATGATACAGCGCAGTTTCATGATTCACTCAGATTGATGCTCAGCAACGCCCGGTAGGTGTCGCCCGAACGTCCGTATTCGAAGGTATGACGCCCCGGGTAGAGCATCTCCAGACGCCGGGTGAGATTCGACAGCCCGATCCCCGAACCGCTGCGGTCCGAATCGCCCGATTTGGGGAAGTAGCTGTTTTTGATGCGGCAGATCAACTGGTCGCCGATCTCGTGGATATCGATGGCGATGCAGGAGGGCTTGTCGTTGTCGACGCCGTGCTTGAAGGCGTTCTCCACCAGCGAAATGAAGAGAAGCGGTGCTACGGGTCGTTGCGAGGGTGTGTCGCTCAGCGAAACGAAAACCTTCACGTGGCGTGGCAGGCGGATGCGCATCAACTCGATGTAGTCACGCAGAAAGTCGATCTCCGCAGCAACGGCGACCGTGGGTCGGCTGCTGTCGTAGAGAACGTAACGCAACAGGCGGCTCAGGTCATGGACGGCCTGTTGTGCTCGGTCGGTATCGAGTTGGATGAGCGAGTAGATGTTGTTGAGCGTATTGAAGAGAAAGTGCGGGTTCAGCTGGCTCTTGAGGTTCTGCAGTTCGGCTTGAGTGTGGCTGTGTTCCAGCTCCTTGCGGGCCGCTTCGGTGCGGTACCAGCCGCTCGTCATCCGGATGGCTACCCCTACACCCACGACCAGCAGGTAGAGCGACAGGTTTCCGGCAAAGAAACGCACGTCGTGTTGCCTTGGCCGGGGCATAGGCGGATGGTGCGGGTCCGGTGGCAGCACGTAACGGAACATCAGGTGGACGAGTACCATCACCAGGACGATGACCAGCAGGTTGTAGCTTGCGAAGCGCCCGAAACGCCGCGTCATGAGGTAACGGTCGATCAGCACGAAATAGTTCGTGTAGAAGACCGCCATGAAGGAGAGCGGTACCAGCAGGAATCGCACGTATTGCGGTCCGTTCATCAAGGGGCGGTTGGGGCCCGTCAGGAAGAGCGGCATGCCGAAGATCACGGCCCAGACCGTGACGTGGACCAGCCACCCGGAAAATTTCGATTGCGATGCGGTTATAAAACAAAGATACGAAAAAAATCCAATTATTAGGCGCGGATTTGGTGTGTCTGAAACCTGTCGAGGTTCGGCAGCCCTTAAGACCAGTTTCTTAGCCGGGTGGACGCGACAATCTGTTTCTGAATCCAACCAAGGCCCGGTCGCTCATAAAACCCCTTTTTTAAAGGGGCGGCTTCTTAGCTGGGGCGGATTCAGCGTGTGGAAACCCATTGAAGGCTCAGCAGCCCCTAAGACCCGGCTCTTAGCCGGTTGGACGCGACAATCTGTTTCTGAAACCTGTCGGGGCCCGGCCGCCCATAAAACCCCTTTCTTAAAGGGGCGGCTCTTAGCCGGGTTATTCGTAGCGGATGGCCTCGATCGGGTCGAGCATGGCCGCCTTCTGCGCCGGATACCATCCGAAGAAGACCCCCGTCAGCGTACAGACCGCAAATGACAGGAAAACACTCCACGGTTGGATATAGATCGGGAAGGCGGCAAGAAGATTCACCGCAATGGCCGCTCCGACCCCTACCAGCACACCGATCAGACCGCCTGTGACGCTGATCAGAATCGACTCGATGAGAAACTGTGCCAGAATGTCTATCCCCTTGGCGCCGATCGACATGCGAAGCCCTATCTCACGTGTTCGTTCAGTTACCGAGACGTACATGATATTCATGATGCCGATACCACCCACGAGCAGCGAGATCCCGGCCACGGCTGCCAGAAGTACGGTCATCATGTCGGTCGTCGAGGTGAGCATCGAGGCCATCTCCTGTTGCGAACGAATCGAAAAATCATCGTCGTCGGTGGGCTTCAGCCGGTGGTTTTCGCGCAGGATCTCCGAGATCTCGTCGATGGCCTGGTCGGTATAGGCCTCAGTCAGCGCCGAGCAGATGATTTCCTGCAGATGGGTGATGGCCAGGATACGTTTCTGGACCGTCGTGTAGGGGGCGATGAGCAGGTCGTCCTGGTCCATGCCCATGCTGTTGTAGCCCTTGCTCTCGAGCACCCCCACGATCCGGAACGGAATCGTGCCGAAGCGGATGACCTTGCCCACGGGATTCTCTCCGTCGGGAAAGAGTTCGTCGACCACCGTCTTGCCCACAAGGCACACTTTGGCGGCCGTCTTGATGTCCTGTTCGGTGAAGGTGTCACCGTCGTCGACCCGGTAGCGGCGGATCTCCAGGTAGTCGAGATTCACGCCGTAGATGGTCGTCGGGGTGTTGTTCGACCCGTAGACGGCCTGTCCCGCGCTGTTGACCGACGGCGAAACATAGGTCACGTAACGCGTCTTGGTCTGGATGTCTTCGAGGTCCTCGAGCTTGAGCGACTCCATGTCGTCGGCACTCAACTGGACTCCGCCCCGACGGTCGCCGCCCGGGTGGATCATGATCATGTTCGAACCCATCTCGCTGATCTCGGCCTGGATGCTCCGTTTCGAGCCTTGGCCGATGGCCAGCATCGTGATCACCGACGCCACGCCGATGATGATGCCCAGCATCGTCAGAAACCCCCGCAGCTTGTTGTTGCTCAGGGCCTTGATGGCTATTTTGAAAAGATTCGCGAAATTCATGGCTACTCCTCCTGTCGCGGCAGCCGGGCCAGTGCCTCGGCCGCACTCAAAATGTGTTCATTGCGCGTATCCCCGGTGATGTGTCCGTCGCGCAGCGTGATGTTGCGGGTGCTGTACTGGGCGATCTCGGGGTTGTGCGTCACGAAGATGATCGTGCGGCCCTCGGCATGAAGCTGTTGGAAGAGGACCAGCACCTCGAAACTCGTCCGCGTGTCGAGGTTGCCCGTCGCCTCGTCGGCAAGGATCACCGCCGGGTTGTTGACAAGCGCCCGGGCAATGGCCACACGCTGCATCTGCCCGCCCGACATCTGGTTGCTCTTGTGCAGCAGCCGGCCGCCCAGACCCACGGCCGCCCAGACCCACGGCCTCCAGCGCCTCGATCGCCCGACGGCGACGCTCGGCAGCCGAACATTGCGGGTTGTACATCAATGGCAGCTCGACGTTTTCGATGTCCGTGGTCTTCGGCAGCAGGTTGTAGTTCTGGAAAACGAAGCCGATCTTGCGGTTGCGCAGCGTTGCCCGCTGGTTCTTGTCCATCGTACGCACCGAGACTCCGTCGAGGTAGTATTCCCCGCTGGTCGGGGTGTCGAGGCATCCCAGGGTGTTCAGCAGTGTCGACTTTCCGGAGCCCGAGGTGCCCATGATCGTTACGAACTCCCCTTCGCGGATCGTGAACGACACGTCGCGAAGCGCATGGACCGTCTCGTCGCCGACCCGGAAATCACGCCGGATATGCTCCAGTCGGATCACTTCCCTTTTCATGGCGCTATTTCTTTTTGTTGCCTCCCGGAGGCGACGGCATGAAGGGGCTGCGCTCTGCGGTCGGCATCTCCGGCATTTGATTGGCGGCGGTCAGCCCCACGGCAACCGTATCGCCGTCGGAGAGCCCTTCGGTGATCTCCGTCAGATCGCCGCTCGCCGCTCCCGTCGTGACCAGGCACGGTTGCAACACCCGTCCCCGCATTACCCAGACTTCGCGTTTGCCCGGGGCCGGGCTCCCCTCCGATCCGATCGTTACGCCCACTTCCTCGAGCAATTCGGCATCGGGTACGAAGCGCAGCGCTTTGGTCGGTACGGCCAGGGCGTTCTCCTTCTCCAGGGTGAAGATCGTTACGTTGGCCGTGAGCCCCGGTTTGAGCTTCAGATCGGGGTTGTAGGCCGTGATGACCACCTCGTAGGTCACAACGCTCGATTCGGTCGTCGCTTCGAGCCGCACCTGCTCCACGGTCCCCTCGAACGTGTCGTCGGGATAGGCATCCACGGTGAACGTCACGCGCTGTCCGTCGGCCACCTGTCCGATGTCGGCCTCGTCGACGTCGGCAATGACCTGCATCTGCGTCAGGTCGTTGGCGATCGTGAAGAGCGTAGGCGTCTCGAAGCCTGCGGCCACGGTCTGACCCTCCTCGACGGCCCGGCTGATCACCACCCCGTCGATCGGCGAAGTGATCGTTGCATAGCCCAGGTTGCGCTCGACCTTCACCATGGCGGCTTTCGCCTGGTCGTAGGCCGCAAGCGACTTCTCGTAGAGGTAGAGGGCGTCGTCATACTCCTGATCGCTCACCAGCGCCTTTTCGTGCAGGCCTTTCGTACGTGCGTAGTTCTTCGTCTGGTAGTCGTACTCGGCCTTGCAGTTCGCCAGTTCGGCCTGTGCCGACTCCAGTTCGGCCTGCAGCGTTACCTTGTCCATCTCGGCAATCAGCTGCCCGGCCTTCACCACGTCGTTGTAGTCGACGTACAGGCGGTCGATGATGCCCGAAACCTGTGTACCGACCTCCACCTCCGTGACCGGCTCCACGGTCCCGGTCGCCGTCACCGAATTGCGGATCGTAATGCGGCTTGTGGGCGTCGTCTCCAGCGTGATCCCCGCTCCCTTTGCAGGGCGCAGCAGCAGCCACAGCACAAGGACCGCGATCACGACCAACGCCGCAATCAGGATTCTTTTCCGTTTCATCTTATTGTTCTCTTAGTTGATTGTACTCGTGTCGAGTCCCTGGTAGATGTTCAGCAACTCGATGTTCAGCAGCGCCAGGTACTTGGCCTGAAGCACCTCCTGGCAGGCCGACGACCATTCGTTCTGCGCCGTGATCAACTCCACGGTGTTCTTCACCCTGAGGTTGAACTGTTCCTGCGTGAGGTCGTAGCTCTGGCGCGCGTAGCGCTCCTTCTCGGTCGCCGCACGGTACTGCGACTGGGCCGATACGGCGTCCAGATAGGCCGACTCCACTTCGCGCAGCAGCGTTTTCTGCAGATCCTGCCACGTGAGGCGGCTGTTGGCCTCCTCGAGGCGCGCCTTGTTCACGGCCGTACGGTTGCGGCGGTTCGAGAAGATCGGGATGTTCAGCGTCAACCCGATGTTTTCGTTGAAGCGGTTCCAGATCTGGCTCCCGCTTTCGTAGCCGCCGTTCGACATGTGGCCCGTGCCGATGCCGGCGGTTAAGGAAACGGAGGGATAGAACCCTGCCTGAGCCTGCCGAATTCCCAGCTCCGCAGATTCTACGGCCAGTTTGCCCCGTTCGATCTCGGGCATGGCCTCCAGTGCTGTTGCATAGATTGCAGCTTTGGCGGGCAGGGTTGACAACACCTCACTCTCATGGATGGCAGGTGCGGCAAGGTTCATCTCCTCCGTTATGTCGAGCTCCAGCAGTTGTTTGAGCTGAAGACGGTAGTTGTCGAGCGACGTGCGGGCCGTCGTGACCTGGTAGAGGTCACTCGCATACTGACTCTCAAGTTGAGCGAAATCAACCCGGCTGATCGATCCCGCTTTCCAAAGCTCTTCGGCCCGATCGCGCTGGGCCCGGGAGACCTCGGCCGTATTGACGGCCACCTCGACCGATTCGGTGGCGTAGAGCGCCTGCAGGTAGGCCTGCACGATGGCGATGCGGATGTCGTTCTCCGACTCGGCGACCGTGAGCGCATCGATGCGGTTCTGCAACTTCTGTTGTTTGACCGTCGTGCGGAGTTTGCCCCCTTCGTAGAGGGTCAGATCGGCGTTGAGTCCGTAGGTGCCCGTATAGGTGTTGCGGTCGGAGACATTGGTCGAAGGGTAATTCGTGAAGCCCTGCGTTGTCGAGGCCGTCAGCGACGGAAGCAGGGCGGCCTTTGCCTCCTCGGTATCTTCGAGCCCTGAGAGGTAACTGTTACGGCTCTGCTGCAACTGGATGTTGTTCTCCAGGGCGTAGCGCAGGCACTCGTTCAACGTCCATACCCTCGCCGACGGTATGGTGTCGGAAGGTGTGACGCTCGTCTGAATTGCGGTTCCGTGGAGCGCATTCTGAAACGCACCACTGTCGGGATACTGGACGGCAGGTGTCTCGGTCGGTTGAGGTGCTGCTGTCGCTTCTTCCCGGACCGTCGGGTTTTCTCGGGCCTCTGTCGCAAGCATGCCGGCAAACACGAGGCAATATGTCAGTATGGTTTGTTTCATTTTGGAAGCCTTGTCGGGCTTTTGTTTGCTGCAAAGCTATATCCGGTCTTTCGCACGTACAATTTAATTAGACGAAGCCGTCGATTTTATCGACGAAGGGCTTTGCAATATCGGTGAATGGATCGGTTACTTCCCTATTGTGTCCGATCTCTTTGTTGCGGTTCCTGAAGGGGACGATCGGTGGGCAATTGTAAAAAAATTGCAGAATGAAGATGAAAAATTTGGAGATTGACAATTTTTCGTTACCTTTGCACTCGCAATAAGCCAAACGGCAAAACAAATTGCGGAAATAGCTCAGTTGGTAGAGCGCAACCTTGCCAAGGTTGAGGTCGCGGGTCCGAGTCCCGTTTTCCGCTCTCCGGGTCAGAAGAAAGGACGAGCAGAGAACCGACCAAATCCTAGAAAACCTTGTATATCAGCGATATACGAGGCTTTTTCTTTTATTCTTCCACTCCTGTTGACGCAAAAGGCAGCAAGTATTTCACGCCTTAATCGTGACCTTTTTTGCTCGGACCGAAAACAGGTCACGATTTAGCTCTATTTCGCTGATTTGCATCATTTTCCTCTGCAACATTCCGGTGCTGAAGACGTTTAATTTACTCAAAAACCAAGCAGCCATGTTGCCACGAACCACCT
>CALUJN010000082.1 GCA_944320985.1 uncultured Alistipes sp.
AATCCTTGGTCCGGTTCTTGGTCGTCATGGCATCCTCCCGGCCTGTCAGTATCGGAAAGATGAAGGCATCCGGGCGTCTCGGGTTGCCCCACCGGTCAATGATCTCCTGCATCGGAGGGGTCAGCACCACCCGAATATCGCGCAGCGTGCGGAGCGTGTGTTCGGTCTTTGACCGGATGAAACAGATCTCCCCGTTGACAATATCCCGATACCGCAGCCGCACGAAATCGGCCACATTGATTCCGTTGCAGAGGTAGAGAAAAAGCCAATAATCGCGGTATTTGGCCGTTGTTTGCCTCCCGTCGTCATATCGGGCTATCTGCCCGATATGCTCCAATGTAAGGGCCATTTTGCGTCCCGTTCCGGCTTGGATGTGGTATTGCCCGAGACCCCGGCCAAATGGATATTGCGCCTCGCGGATAACTCCCTGTTGCTTGGCTATGTTGAGGATTGCCCGAAGCGTCCGCAGATGGATGGCTATTGTGGTCTGTGCCTTGCCCTCCTTTCGTAGGAACAGCGCATATTTTTCCAGCCAGGAGACCGTAATGGATTCGAAACGAATACGGGGCCCCGCAAACCGCTCCAGTCCTTTGAGCACGTTGTCGTAAATCAGCATATTGCCGACCTGCTGGGCCTTATTCAAAACCTCCATCCGAGCCCGGAACGCCGTGTTTACCGTATCCGTGGCAGCTCCTTTCAGCCGGGTGTTGAGAGCATCCAGCGAGAAGCCACCCGAGGCGGCCAGTTCCTCGACGGCCGATCGCACGATCTGGTAGCTGCTTTCGATGTCCTTGCGGACCGCTGCCAGCGTTCGCGCCTTGGTTGTCGGCAACGCCTCCCACTCCTCCGAGGTCAGGTCTTTCCCCGTGGAATAATACCACCGGGCCCGCTTGTAGGTGACGCGGATCTTCACGGGACATTTTCCATCCGACTTTGTGCGGCGAGTATCCAGCATGACGGAAACGGTTATACCATCTTTGGAATATTGGAACATTTGACGGGGTATTTAGCGTGTGCAAATTCCAAGATTTGCACACAATTTGCACACAAAATTACAAATTCCAGCGAAATAAACAAAAACAGAATGAAATAAAATAGCTATATTTGCATCTGTAATACAGCAATTTACAAAACATAAGAAAAACAGACAAAAACCAACAAAAATCGGCAAATTACGCTTTGGGAGCAGGGGGTCACAGGTTCGAATCCTGTTACCCCGACAAAAGCTCCCGGGATCATGCATCCCGGTCCACATCAACATCAACGATCGGAAGCAGCCGCAAAAAACCAAACAGATCCCGTCGGCGATTCCACCCTCGATAACGATGCGTCCAACAACTCCAGTCCGGTCGTTCCAACCCGGAAATTCCAAATCTCCGAATCGGTAAACGACCGCAATTGAAGGACCGTCGCATTCCGGTCCGATGCATCGCCCCGCAGCGTATACATCCGACCACAAACCTCCCGGCCGGAACCCGCGACCGGAGTTGTTCTCAAACGGAAAACCCCGTCTCCGCAGTTTACATAATGAAACAACATCACCTCGCACGGAACAGATCCTGTCTCCGCAGGAAGTTTCCCTTCATAGATCTGCACGTCCAACACATCATGTTGCCGGCTCCCCGACACGCCCGATTGCACGCTCCGCAGCGAATCCAGCAGCGAACAGCCCGACGCCATGCCGAACGTCGCCCGATGATATTCGATTCGGTAACGGCCGTATTTTCCCAGAATCAGGGTGTCGGCCGTCAACCGTTCGATATCCAGTGTATCCGTAAAATCGATTGTCTGTCCATTTCCAACACTCCGACCCTTGAGAAGCAATCGATCTCCCTGCCGCTCCCATCCCCAATAGCGCAGCGTATGCATGCCGATCGATGCGGCACTGCCTTCCTTGTCCAACCGAATTCCCTGCACGATTTCAGCATGAACCGGCATCCGTTCAATCCAGTATCCCGCCAGGGAGCCCTCCGGTTTGGGGGACTCACAACACCCTGAAAGCAGCAACAGCATTCCCGCTAAAAGCCCCAATCTTTTCATCTTTCGTCATTTATAAGTCTACATTGACACAAATGTAACGAAAAATCGGCTCCTTCCGAGAAAATTACGCTCTGAAAACACCTCGGAACAGTCAGAAACGTCGGAGCCCGAAAAGGAGGGGAAGGGCAGCGAAGTGCAACGCTCCTTCAGGGTCCTCTCAAGGGGTTTCTGAAGGCTTGAACTCATTTTTTCCGAATTTTATTTTGTCGTTTCAGATTTTAGAATTATCTTTGTGCGCTCTTCGAAAGATAAGGGCATCCGTTCGGGGTGTAGCGCAGTCCGGTTAGCGCGCCAGCTTCGGGAGTTGGAGGTCGCTGGTTCGAATCCAGTCTCCCCGACGATTTTTCAAGAAAGATCCGTTGTATCAGGCAGCGGATCTTTTTTTATTTCCGGATCCTTACGATTGTCTCGAGGGAAAAAGAAGGAAAGGGATTCCCGGCCGAAAAGAGGAGGCGAAAGACCAAACAAAGGCGAAAAAGAGAAAATGCCGGAAGTGACGGGTAGGGAACCGCAACGGCAGGTGAACAAGGGGGGGGGCCGCGAGAAAAGGAGGACCGAAAGGAAAAGGGGACGAGCGCAAAAAGAGACGGGAACGAACCGCGACGGCAAGCGAACAGGGGTGTCAAGGAGAAGAACCGCAGGAAAAGGAGATCCGAAAAAGGGACGAACGCAAAAAGAGACGGGACGAACCGCGACGGCAAGCGAACAGGGATGTCAAGGAGAAGAACCGCAGGAAAAGGAGATCTCCAAAAAGGGACGGCCGCCGGAAAAACGGGAAAAAACGGAAAAAGGAGAGAGGAAGAGCCCCGAAAAAAACGGAATGATACGGAGCAAGAAAATCCGAGCGTGCGTGTAAGAAGAGGTCAGAGACGCCGGTAATGGCAATAGAGCAACGAACCGTCGTCGTCTCGCAGGTGCATTCCGCCGCCCAGACAGTAACGGAACATCCGGCAGTCGGCACATACCCCACTCCGGGCCCACTCCCGATTACGGAAAGGTTCGAAACGATGCTCCCAGACCTCCCAGAAAGAGTCCCGATAGATATTTCCCTGATTGAAATTCGCACGGATCGACGTACAGCCCGAAATAGATCCGTCGACACGAATCGAGGCGACGGAAACCCCGGCCGCACACTGGTAGAAATGATCCCGGACTTCGGCTTCGTAACCGCCCAGAAAGCCTTCGCACGCATAGCTCGCATCGATCCTCCCCTCGCGGCGTGTGCGGCGGATGAACTCCAGCAGCGTCCGGAACTGTTCATCGGTCATCCGCAGCGTGGCATCGTGTTTCGCACGACCCATCGGGAAGATCGAGAACAACCGCCAATGCTCCACCCCCTCATCGATGAGCATCTCACGGAACGGTTCCAACTGCGGAATCAAAGCCCCCGTCACACAAGTCACCACATCGTAGGAGAGAGTCGGTTCGCGCACGATCAACCGAATGGCCTGCAAGGCCCGTTCGTAACTGAGGGGATTCTGACGGATATAGTTGTGTTCGCGTTCGAAGCCGTCGAGGCTTACCGAGATCGAACGCAGACCGGCATCCAACAGATTTCGGAATCGACGCTCGGTCAGCGCCATACCGTTCGTCACCATGCCCCAGGGATACCCCCGGCGGGAGACTTCGCGACCGGCCTCTTCGAGATCCTCGCGCACAAGGACCTCGCCGCCCGAAAAGATGATGAGCACCTCCGAGGAATCGACATGCGGGGTGATCTCCTCGTCGAGAACCCGCAGAAAATCCCTCAACGGCATATCCTTCACGCCCGGATCGACCCGGCAGTCACTTCCACAGTGACGACACGCCAGGTTGCAACGCAGCGTACACTCCCAAAAGAGCGTATCAAGGCGATGCTCCGCGACCTTTGCGGCATAAAGATCCGAAAAGATATTCAGGGCCATGCGTTTGCGCAGGCCGAGACGTCGATGGCACATATTGGGTCTCTTTCTTGCTGTAATACGCCGCGGGGCCTCGTCCCCCTGTCTCACCCTCCTCTCCTATTCCGCCGCCGGGTCCTCCTCAACGGGCTGCTCGGCAACCGGAGGCAGCGAATCCGGGCGCTGGCGCTCCAGACGCCGGTTACGGATGCTGTCCGATACCGGAGAGCGAACCCCGTACATCAAAACAATCCGGGGAGGCAAATGCTGCGTCGTATCGGCTGCTGCCGGAGACGCCCCCCCGGGACGTTGCGCCACCTCGGAGGACGACGCCCCCGACCGAGGAGCCTCCTCTGTCTTCTGCGGCGCCTGCTTCACCGTCGAACATGCCGCCGAAAAGCCCAACAACGCCGCCAATGCCAGTTTCCACTTCCTGTTCATCATACTCCGAACCGTTTGAATCCTCTCCACAAAGATAGAAAATTTTCCCCTCAGGCGAAAAAACAGGATAAAAAGTTTTGAATCCCAAGCTTTTTTACGTTACTTTGTATGCATCTTTAATTCTTAATACTTTTTTTTATGACAGGCAAAGTAAAATGGTTCGATAGCAAGAAAGGCTACGGATTCATTACGACGGAGAACGGCAAGGAGATCTTCGTACATTTCTCGGGGATCGTGAAGGAGGGCTTCAAGTCCCTGAACGAAGGTCAGAAGGTCGAATTCGAAATCGGCAACGGCGCCAAGGGCGAACAGGCCATCAATGTGACCGTTGTCGAGTAAAGCATAACCTACCGACAACCCGCGGCATCGCCTCGCGCCTTGCCGTATCTCGCAGGACGTCCGACATTCAGACGTCCTTTTTTCTTGCCCGAATGAAAAAATAATCGTATTTTTGGGCGTCTAAAAGAGTTATTAAGGATTTTTCAAAACAATAAAACCTTGAAAACCATGAAAGAAGCTATCGCAATTCTCACCGGTGGAGGTCCCGCTCCCGGCATGAACACAGTCGTTGGCAGCGTTGCCAAAACCTTCCTCCGCAAAGGATACCGCGTCATCGGTCTCCACGAAGGTTACACGGGGCTCTTCAACCCCTCGCCCCGCACCGTCGATATCGACTACCCCATGGCCGACGGAATCTTCAACCAGGGAGGATCTTTCCTGCAGATGAGCCGCTTCAAACCCACGGATGCCGACTTCGAAAACAACTTCAACCTCAAGTTCTTCACCGACAACAACATCAAACTCCTTGTGACGGTCGGTGGCGATGACACCGCGTCGACCGCAAACCGCATCGCCAAGTTCCTCGAGGCCAAGAAGTACCCCATCGCAAACATCCACGTCCCGAAGACCATCGACAACGACCTCCCGCTGCCGGCCGGAACTCCGACCTTCGGATACGAATCCGCAAAGGACAAGGGTGCCGTCATCGCACGCGCCGTCTATGTCGACGCTCGCACCAGCGGCAACTGGTTCGTTCTGGCTGCCATGGGACGTTCGGCCGGACACCTCGCATTCGGTATCGGCGAAGCCTGCCACTACCCGATGATCGTCATCCCCGAGATGTTCGACAAGACCGAAATCACCGTTGAGAAGATCGTCAACCTGGTGATCTCGTCGATCATCAAGCGGAAGATCATGGGCATGGACTACGGTGCCGCCGTCATCTCCGAAGGCGTCTTCCACGCCCTGTCGGACGAGGAGATCCGCAAGAGCGGCGTGCACTTCACCTACGACGAGCACGGACACCCCGAACTGGGCAAGGTCTCGAAGGCTCACATCTTCAACGAGATGATCGAGAAGAAGCTCAAGGAGCTCGGCATCAAGGTCAAGAGCCGTCCCGTGGAGCTGGGTTACGAGATCCGCTGCCAGACCCCGATTGCCTACGATCTGACCTACTGCTCGGAGCTGGGTATCGGTGTCCACAAGCTCTTCTCCGAGGGCAAAACCGGATGCATGGTCTACGTGGATTCCGAGGGCAACGTCTCGCCGCTCTATCTGAAGGACCTGCAGGATCCCACGACGGGCAAGATTCCGCCCCGTCTGGTGGACATCAAGTCGGACCGGTTCACCTCCGTGGTCGAGAACATCCTCAACGCCATTACGCCGGCAGACTACGAGGCCGCCAAAAAATACGTGGCCAATCCCGAGGAGTTCGATTTCCACAAGATCCTCAACTGGAAATAGTCTCCAGCCCTTTTTATGAAAAATCCCGGAACCTGATGGTTCCGGGATTTTTTTTATTCTCAAGGGGAGCATCGGAGACATCCCGCACCGTTCTGCCTCAACGGCTCTTTTCCGCTTCAGTGAAGAGACTTTCCCCGGTATAGAGATTGATCAATTCGCGTCTCCGTTGCCGGGCAAGTTCGACGGTCTGATGCGTGCCGCCCGACGCCCGGCCATTGTACCACGCCACGACAACGCCCGCATGATCCACCAAAAAGCGATTCCGAACGGAATAACATCCACGATGGTACGCCGGAGCGAGAATCTCCATGTCATCGGCTGCAGCCAATACCCGCACATACCGTTCGCGTTCGGAGGGCGAAAAATCGGCCTCCTGCCCGCGGAAGGGAATCGCGGCAATCAGCTGCACGTCCGGATGCCGGGAACGCAACGACAGAACAGCCTCGGCGGCCGCCAGATCAAACCCGATGGCCATTCCGCTGAGAAACACCCGGAACCCCCGCTCATACAGACTTTCCAGGGTCCGGAGCAGCGAATCTCCCGCACCGTTGCGGTAGGTCCGGTGTCCGGTGAAGGCTACACAGTTGCGGGGATTGAGGATCATGCTTTCAAAGGTAGCGATTTGGCCCGGACTTTGCAAGAAAAACCGTTGAATTCAAAAACTTCTGCAACCATGAAAAACACAGGTATTGCCATCATCTCGCTCGTGGGCGGGCTGATCATCGGTTCGGCGCTCACGATGTTGTTCACACCCCAGTCGGGACCGGAACTGCGCCGCAAAATCAAGGATTCGATCGACGATGAGATCGACCGCGTGAAAAACAAGCTCAGCGAAGTCGAAGAGCAGATCGAAGAGGCCCGCTGCCGATGCGAAGAGAATTAGACGGTGCAGGATCCGGAGTTTCGACCCCGCACACGGATGCTGCGGAGTATGGAGCACCCTGCGCAACGGGCGGAGAAGCGTCGCCACGAAGGTCCGGAACATCCCGTCTTGCGGGCGGCGAAGAGCCTCGCAGTGGAGATGCCCGGGAGCGGAGAAGGGACCCCTCGGCCGGACATTTTGTCGTGAGGTTCCTCCTCTTCGGGACGCTGGTCGGCATCGCGCTGCTGCTCCTGTTGACGGCGCTGGTCGTATGGCTCTCCGACCTCATGGGATCGTTCATCGCCGCAACACTGCTGCTCGGAGGCTGTTTCGCACTGCTCGCCTCGGGAATCTATCTGTTCTCGATCCGCGAAGCGGTCGAGCAGATCCGAAACCGGGCCGAAACCGTATACGAGGTCGCCCGAATCGCCCGATCCGGATACGAATGGGTATCCCAAAAGGCGTCGTTTCTGATCGATCTCTACAATATTCTGCGAAAAGAGTAACCGCAAGCCTTGCAACGAACAAAACCGGCACTCTCCCTCCGGAGTGCCGGTCATTTGAGATAGGCCCGAACAGCCGATCCGAAAAGAAGCGGGCGGAATGAATCCGGCGGGAGACTGCGCAAGAAGGGATCAATTCTCTGCCGATCTCTCCTCCACTCCGGCATAGGGACGCATATTCCGGATCAGACGCGGGTCCCCGATCCGTTCGCCCCATTCGTAAAGAGCGCGTCGCAGCCGGTTGAGCTCCCCGGCATAACGACGGTCAACGGCCAGATTGATCATCTCGCCCGGATCCTCCTGCAGATCGTAAAGGGCCTCACGGTTACGGCCCCACTGGTAGAGGACATATTTGTAACGGGGTCCGACGATGCTCCAGCCCCGCATGCCGACACCCGAGAGCAGCGTCTCGACAAAGACCTCCTCGTGAAGCGTCGTCACACGCCCCTCGACCACGGGACGCAGGCTCCGGCCCCGGTAGAGCGAAGGATCGAGCGTCACGCCCGCATAGTCGCACACCGTAGCGTAGAGATCAAGCCCCACGTTCGACAACGCCTCGCGGTTCGCCACACCCTGCAATCCGGCTCCCTTCGGTGCCTTGACGATCAGCGGCACGTTGATGACCTCCTCCTGCAGGTTCCACTTCTGGTTCCAGCCGTGGGCCGCCACGCCGTCGCCGTGGTCCGAAAGGAAGAGAATCACCGAATGGTCGTAAAGCCCGTGGCGTTTGAGCACCTCGACGATGCGGCCCACCTCCCGGTCGACCCGCTCCACGAAACGATAGTAGGCATAGAGATAACGCCGCCAGTCGTCCTCGGTATAGGTATAGGTGTCGTGATAGCGCGGCGCGGCCGAGCGTTCGAGCGCCAGCGCCTCGGCCGCATAGGTCGAGGGCATGAAGTTGTACGGCAGATTCGGGCAATCCTCCGTCCGGAAGGGGGTCAGCTCGCCATACTGGAGGGTTTCATTGCGGCCGTATTCGCAGATCTCGTGCGGGTTGAGCAGCGAGGCGACCAGAAAGAGCGGTTTGCGTCCGTCGTACTCCCCGAGCGCCGCATCGCACGCCTCGGCCAGCGTCGGATCATGCATGTCCGCGATCCGCCGGAATCCCGTCCCGGAGTCCGGGAGGTTTACCTCCGGGATGTGCCACTTCCCGGCATAGAGACATTCGTAACCCGCGGCGGAGATCCGAAGGCCGATTCCCCGCTGCATGGACTCCGCCGTCGGACGCACGTTGTTGTCCGTAGCCCCCACTTCGAAAGGCATCTGACCCGTCACGAGCGACGCCCGGCACGGCCCGCTCAGCGGATAGGGACAATAGGCCCGGGTGAAGCGCACGCCGTCGGCCGCCAGGGCATCCATCGCCGGAGTCTGCACCCACGGATTCCCGGCACACGACATGGCTCCGGCGGTCTGCTGGTCGGTCATGATAACGATGATGTCGGGCTTTTCTGCGGTGGAGGCCGGTTTGCGTTCGGAGGCCGGAGCGGCAGAAGCATTTGCGGAGGCCGTCAAGGCGGCAAGTGTCGCTGTCAAAACA
>CALUJN010000083.1 GCA_944320985.1 uncultured Alistipes sp.
GATCGCCGTGGCGATCAGCCTGGTGGTGAATTTCTCCTACGTCTTGCTGCTGCTCGTGGATCTGAACAGCGAAAGCCAGCAGCAGCCCACGCCTCCCTGCGTCCGCATCCGGCCAGAAGAGGGACGTTTGGCCATTCACCCCGACGGATACGGATATCTCGTCTACGATGACGGCGACAGCGTTTACGTCCCCACGCAACGCATGAACCGCCTGCGGCTCGCTCCCGGCGACCGGATCGTGGCCGAAGTAACGCCGCCGAGGCGCCCCGGAGCCCATCCGATGATGATGAAGCTCCTCAAGCGAAACGGACAGGATTTCGATTACAGCATTCTCTACAACCGGCCCTCGCGAGGCACCGAACTGCTCCTGCAGCTGTTCTACTATCTGGTCGTATCGTTCGTCATGCTGTCAATCCTCACCTCCGTGCGGCGCAACTACAACATGACACACTACATGAAACGGTGCCTGTGGTGCTGTGTGGCGGCCGTGGGGCTCTACTGCGTGGCTCCCGTCACCGAATGGCACACGGGGCGCATTCTATTCAACTGCATGAGCGGACACATGTTCGACTACATGCTGTTGCTGAAATGTTCGTTCGCCGTGGTGGTATCGATGCTCTATGGATGGATCTACATGCTTATTTCGCAGCGTCAGGCCGTCGTGGTGGAGAATGAACGGCTCAAGAACGAAAACCTCACCACGCGCTACAACATGCTCGTGGGACAGATCAATCCCCACTTTTTCTTCAATTCGCTCAATTCGCTGGCGATGCTCGTGCGCGAACGGCAGGGCGAAAAGGCCCTCACCTACATCGACCAGCTCTCCTACACGTTCCGCTACATCATCCAGAACGGACAGTCGACGCTCATGACCCTCGACGAGGAGCTGAAATTCGTCGAGGCGTACGGCTACCTGTTCAAGATCCGCTACGCCGACAAGCTCTTCTTCGACATCGAGGTGGAGCCGAAATACCTCTCCTGGAGACTGCCGTCGCTGTCGCTGCAGCCACTGATCGGCAATGCCGTGAAGCACAATACGATCACGCGCTCCAAGCCCTTTCACATCACGATCCGTACCGACGGCGAATGGCTCGAGGTCTCGAATCCGAAGTTCCCGAAACTCGAACCCGAACCCTCGATGGGGATCGGTCTGGAGAACCTGCGCAACCGCTGGCAGCTGATCACGGGACGTCAGATCATCATCCTCGACGACGGGGAGACGTTCCGGGTCCGGATGCCGCTCCAAAAACCCGAAACGCGATGAAAGCACTGATCATCGAAGACGAAACCGCCGCCGCACGGAATCTGGCGGCCATTCTCCGCACGTCGGCACCCGACGTGGAGGTCGTGGCGACACTGGAGAGCGTCGCCGAAAGCATCGAATGGCTGCGGGCCAATCCACAACCCGATCTGCTCTTCATGGACATCCACCTGGCCGACGGGGATTCGTTCCGGATTTTCGATGCCGTGGAGATTACCGCTCCGGTGATCTTTACCACGGCCTACGACCAATATGCACTGGAGGCCTTCAAGGTCAACAGCATCGACTACCTGCTCAAACCGCTCAACGAAGCCGACGTGCGACGGGCTCTGTCCAAATGGCAGCGTCTGACCTCCTCCGAGCGCCACAGCTACGGTTCGCGCGTCCGGACGATGGCCGCGGCACGAAACGAACGCGAAGAGGTCTTTCTGGTCCACGTCCGCGACCGGATCATCCCCCTGCGGCATGATCAGATCGCCTACTGCTACACCGCGAACGAACGTGTCACGGCCTACGGATACGACGGTACGGCCTATCCGCTGGACCGGACGCTCGAGATGCTGCAGACGATGCTGCCCGAGACGGATTTCTTCCGTGCCAACCGACAGTTCATCATCGCCCGGCGCGCCGTGAAGGAGATTGTCGTCTGGTTCGGAAGCCGGCTGTCGCTGCATCTGACCGTCGAGACCCCCGAACGGATCATCATCTCCAAGGCCCGGGTTCCGGAATTCAAGGCCTGGCTGCGGTCGGTTCACCCCGGGGAATAGTCGGTTGACCCTCCCCTTCCGGCGTTTTACCCGAAACCGGGATCAGATTGCGGGGTTTGGCCCTACCTTTGCACCAGAACGCCGGAAGAAGCCGGCCGAAAAGGTCGGCATCCGGAAAGTCCAACCGATAAAAAATTTGTATTATGAGAAAGCAGATTTTTGCGGCCGCAACGGCCCTTTGCCTGATGGCAACGACGACCCTTTTCGCTCAGGAGAGCAAACCGCAGCATGATCCCAAGACGCCGCCTACGGCCGAGCAGATCGCCCAGCACAAGACCGATCGCATGACCGAGCAGCTGAAACTCTCCGACGCTCAGGCCAAGCAGGTCTATGAGCTCAATCTTAATCAGATCAAGCAGATGCAGGCCATGCAGGTGAAGATGAAGGAGGCACGTGCCGCCGAGGCCAACAAGATGAAGTCGATCCTCTCGACCGAACAGTTCATGCAGTGGTCGCAGATGCAGGGTTCGTGTCCGGGTCATCCGGGAAAGGCTCATCATCACATGGGGTACAAAAAGGGTCCGAAAGGTGGTGACTGTCCGAAAGAGTGCCCCCACAAAGAGAAGAAGGAGCGCAAATAAAACTTCCGTATCGGCAGAAATCTGCCGGGAGGGTGTCAGCCCGGTCGGCTGACACCCTTTTTTTGCCATTTCACCGGTCAAAAATTCAATAAATGGCAAGAAAAACGTAAATTTGCATGATCGGAAAGCCCCCTTTTCTCCGATCAATCCGTCCGGAACGGAACAACAACCGGCCAACGGAAAGTGTTAAAATATCAAAGAAACAGTTGCTCAGAGACTTACCAAACAGAGAAGAATGAAACGTTTATTGATGACAACCCTGCTGACGCTCGCAGCGGCTGCGGCCTTCGCCCAGAAAGGCAGCGTAACGGCCACGATCGTCGATGCGGACACCGGAAACAGCGTGGTCGGAGCGGTGCTGACCGTCTCTCCGACAACGGCTCCGGAGAAAAAACAGGCCTTCGCCTCGGGTTACAAGGGCGCGGCATCGTCTCCGTCGCTGGCCTACGGCGAATATAACCTGTCGATATCGTTCATTGGCTACAACAACCTCGACACGACGTTCCGGCTCTCGACCTCGCGACTGAACCTCGGGACGCTGCGCCTCAAGCCCGGCGTGCAGATCGAAACGGTGGTCAAGGAGGTCAAGGCCATGCGTACGTCGCAGAAGGGCGATACGGTGAGCTACAACGCCGGAGCCTTCAAGGTGACGAACGATGCCGATGTGGAGGGGCTGCTGAAGAAGATGCCGGGCATCACCGTCACGGACGGTGTGGTCGAAACCCAGGGCGAAGAGATCAAGAAGGTCTTCGTCGACGGCAAGGAGTTCTTCGGCGAGGATGTCACCACGGCCATCAAGTCCCTGCCGGCCGAAGCCGTGGAACGCGTGGAGGTCTACAACAAGCTCTCCGATGCCGCGGAGTTCTCGGGCATGGATGACGGCGAAGGATACAAGGCGCTCAACATCGTCACCAAACCCGGCATGCGTCAGGGACAGTTCGGAAAATTCTATGCCGGCTTCGGATATGATGCCGATACCGAGACCGAAGATCGTTTCAAGTATCTGGCCGGCGGTAACGCCAATATCTTCACGGGAGACAGCCGCATCTCGTTCATCGGACTCTTCAACAACGTCAACCAGCAGAATTTCTCGTTCGAGGATATTCTGGGCGTCTCGGGCGGCGGTGGCGGACGCCGCGGCGGCGTGGGTCAGTACATGATGCGCCCGCAAAGCGGTGTAGCCACGGTCAAGGCACTGGGTGTCAACTACTCCGACACGTGGGGAAAACGCGACCAGGTATCGTTCCAGGGCAGCTACTTCTTCAACAATACCAATACGGAGAATCGCTCGACGATCGACAAATGGTATGAGGCCCCGATGCTCCTCGATACGTTGATGACACGCGGCTATTCCGATACGCGGGGCAACAACCACCGTTTCAACGCCCGCCTGGAGTGGAAAATCTCCGAAAACCAGAACCTGATGATCCGGCCGCGTTTCAGCTACCAGTCGAACGACCCCTGGAGCCAGACGACGGGTTGGCAGTTTGGTGATCCGTCGATGGGCGGCAGCGGCTACAGCTATACGGACAATTACAGCGACAGCCGGCAATACGGCTATAACCTCGGAACGAGTGCCGTCTACCGCGCCAAACTGGGCAAGGACGGCCGCACGATCACCCTTGACGGTTCGTTCAGCTACGCGGACAGCAAAAACAACTCGAGTTCCTGGTCCAACGAACTGGGCAGCCAGTCGGAGCGACCCGAGGAGATGGCTGGTATCGAAGGGGAGATTCCCTTCGTATGGGATCCCACGGACTATTTGACGCGGCGTTACCTGCGTAATCTGGCCCCGTCGTCGTCATACAGCGTACGTGGAAACCTTACCTATACGGAACCCGTTGCGAAATACTCGCAGGTGAGCTTCCAGTACCGCATGTCCTACAACTCGCAAGAGCGGGACAAGAAGTCCTACGTAACCGAAGACGATACCTTTACGGGCGGAACACTCAATCCACAGCTGTCAAACTCCTACCGGAGCGGCTATCTGACCCAAAGCGTCGGTCCGGGCTTCCGCTATGCCAAGGATCGCAGCCGCTTCATCGCCAACGTCTACTACCAGCGCTCGACGCTCGACGGCGAAGTCGTACGCGGAGAATCGGAAAAGATCTCCCACTCGTACGACAACGTCACCTATTTCATGATGGGTGAGCTGAACATCAACCGCGAGAATACGCTGCGGCTCTTCATCTCCTCCTATACGGACAGCCCGAGCGTTACTGACCTGCAGAGCATCTTCGACGTTTCGGATGCCCAGAACATCACCCACGGTAACAAATACCTGCGTCCTACGTATGCCCATCGGGTGAACTTCCACTACGTGAATTCGAACGTCGAGAAGGGACGGACCTTCATGTGGATGTTCTCGATGAATGCCACGCAGGACTACACGGCCACCCATCTGGTGCAGAATCCTACCGTTGTGATTGATGATGTCACCTATCACCCCAATTTTTACTCGACAAAGACGAATCTCGACGGGTACTGGCAGTTGCGCACGCATCTGAGCTACGGTCTGCCGGTCGGCTTCCTCAAATCGAACTTCAACGTCATGGCGGGCGTCAGCTACACCAAGTCGCCGAGCATGCTGGGCGGCACGGTCAATGCCGACGGTACGATTACGGGCGGCGAGCGCAACGACTCGGAGAATCTGGGCTATGATTTCCGGGCCGTGCTGGGCAGCAACATCTCCGAGAATGTCGACTTCACCCTTTCGTGGAACGGAACCTACAACGAGGCTACCAACTCGCTGAACGCCTCCAAATCGAAGAACCGCTACTTCAGCCATTCGGCCCAGGGCAACCTGAAGCTGATCTTCCCGTTGGGTTTCACGCTGACGGCAAGTGCTGCCTACTCGCAGTATCTGGGTATCACGAACGATTACGAGGAGAGCTATCTGCTGTGCAACGCCTGGCTGGGCAAGAAGGTCTTCCGCAACCAGCGCGGCGAGATCATGATCGGTGTAAACGACCTGCTGAATCAAAACAAGTCCTTTGCCCGTTCGACCGGTTCGGGCTGGACGCAGAATGCAACGAACAGCGTCATCGGACGTTACTACATGATTCAGTTCAGCTACAACCTGCGCCGTTTCGGAAAGAAAGGTTCGCAGGACATCCGCGATTACGACGGAATGGATACGCCACAACGTCGCATGGGGCCCGGCGGTCCGGGCGGTCCGCCCCCTCCCCACGGATTCCATTAATCGACACCAAAACAGCCGGGCTCAACACCCGGCTGTTTTCATCTATTCTCCGCAAGGGTCTTCGTCCCGCGCTGGACTTTGTTTCAGATCATATTCGCGAGCCTACCACCCTCTCGGTTGCTTCGCCTCGCTCTCCCGGATGCTTCGCATCGAAGATCTCCGGCATCCGGATCTCTGCCCCGACCTTTATTCGCTCCGGCCCTTTTCGGCGGCACAGGCCGCCTCCCGCTGCTTCAGCTCCCGACGGATCACCTGATGGATACCGATACAGGCCAGACCGCCGTATACGATCGTGAGGATGATAAGCCATTTGATTTCGCCGAAAACCTCGGCCGTAGAGGCTCCCATGGTCTGGACGCGGATGAAGCCGTCGACTCCGTGGCTGCTGGGCAGCAGCTGTCCAAGGTTGTAGAGCCATTCGGGAATACCCTCGCGAGGAAACGACACGCCGCTGACCATCAACATAGGGATCGAGGTCCAGAGCAGGAGCAGCAACGAGTTCTCCCGATAGCGGAAAAGCGTCGAAACGGCGATACCCATGGCGATGCAGGCCGACATGTAGGCGACCATAAAGATCCCGACAGTCCACGGATCACCGTTCATCGGGAAGTGGAACAGCCGGTAGAGCAGTCCCAATACAAGGGTACACGTCACAGCATAGATCAGCGCGTAGACCAGCGCCCGTCCCACAACGATCGGGAGCGTCGACATGCGCCGCCGACCCGCGGGACACAGCTTATGGTAAAGTCCGAATTCACGCCACGTGCCGCCGATCATGCCGATACCGATGAGCATCGTCTGCTGGATGATGACCATGATGATGGCCGGCATGACGAAGGTCCCGTATCCGAGATAGGGGTTGAAGAGGTTGTGCGACTGGTAGATGACGGGCTGTGTCGTGGCCCGGGCCTGCGGAATGTTGGCCCCTTTGGCCACCAGACGCTGGAACTCGACCATCGCCCCGGTCTGACCGATCGAGGTGACGAGCTCCTGGAAGACCTGGCGATACATGAGGAAATAGCTGGCGTCGCAGTAGATCGCCACGTTGGCCTGCTCCCCGCCGTAGAGGTTGCGCTCGTAATCCGAGGGGATGTAGACCACGCCGTAGATCTTGCGGGCATGGAACAGCTCCTTGGCCTCCTCCATCGATGTCGGCGTATAGGCGACATAGGTATTGGGGCCGGAGTTGAAGGCGTCGATCAGCGCGCGGCTCGTCGGCGTACGACACTCGTCCACGACACCGATCGGGACGTTGCGCAGGACTTGCGAACCGTAGGCCAGCGAATAGGCCGTGGCATAGATCAGCAGCGCAAAGACCAGAATCAGAATAACCCCCTTGTCCGTGAAGATCGTGTGGAACTCATTGCGGATAACCGCGCCGGTCTGCTGCCAGTAGGAAGCGATCTGTTTGGAAAAACGACTCATATCACAACCTCCCCCAGAATTTTTCCTCCGTCGCAACACGCTTCAGACGCGGCAGACAGAGCATCGGTAAGACAATGAACAACGCCATGTATCCCAGATCGGGCAGCGAATAGACCCACGGCGTACCGCGGAGCATCTGATCCACGAAGAGGTCCGTGTAAAAGGTAAACGGGAAGAACCAGCTCACCCACTGCATGGGTTCCCACATGGCCATGATCGGGAACGTAAGGCCCGAGAAGGTGAAGGCCAGCACGGAGTATCCGCCGCCGATCGAGAGCGACAGCCGCAGATTGGCCAGCAGCGAGACGATCAGCACCGAGATCGACTGGTAGCTCAGGATGAAGAACAGCGTGCCGACGAGGATCATCGCGAGACTGCCGTTCAGGGGAGTTCCGACGATCTTGAAGTTGACGATCAGCATCACGAGCCCGATAAGGAACATCACGACGGTGATGGGCAACAGCTTGCCGATGAGTGCCGCCCAGACCGAATCTCCGGCCGTCTCGATCCATTCGCGGGAGGTCGAGAGCTTGAGTTCGGTACCCAGGGAGAAGGTCGTCACCATGACGACGAAGATCATCAGCATCATGGGCAGGAAACTCGGAGCCAGGTAGTAGCCGTAGTTGATGTGGGGGTTGAAGAGCACGTGCTTGTCGAAACGTACGGGCATGAGCTGCGCCATGGCCTGGCGCTCGGTCAGCCCCTGCTTCATGAGCAGCTGCAGCTGGATGCCCGCCGAGAAGGTCGTCACGGCGGTCTGGATATCCTTCGAGAGAAGTCCGTTGACGGTGATGTTGGTTCCCGAGACGTAGTTTTCGAGGTGCGTCTGGGAGTTGCTCAGGATCGACTTCTCGAAGAAGGCCGGAATCTGGATGATGGCCATGACCTTGCCCTCACGCATCAGCCGTTCGCCCTCGGCCATGTCCTGAATGCCGTAGGAGACCATGGCCGTTGGGGTTTCGTCGATCATCTGCACGACCTTGCGTGAAAGCGTGGTGTTGTCCTGATCGAGCACGGCAATCGGCACGTTGCGGATTGCACCCTGCCCGAAAAGAATGGCGAAAAACGAGAACGACACCACCGGAAGGACAACCATCAGCACGAGGTACATCGGCTGATGAATCAACCGACGGGTCTCCCGCCGCGCAACGGCATAGACATTATGGAAGAATCCGGGCATTGTCTACTTGCGGATTTGTTCCCAGTCGACCAGTACGCTCATCCCGGGGCGCAGGTTCTCCACCTCGGAGACGGGTTTGGCCTTGATGGCAAAGGTGCGGATGTCGAAACCTCCCTGAGTCCGGGTTGCGGCCCACGTGGCAAAGTCGGCCTGCGGAGCGATGTAGGTCACTTCGAGCTCCACATCGGCATCCAGTGCCGGGACATGGCCCATAAAGTGCATGCCCATCGAAATGCCGGGGAGCATGGTCTCCTTGACGTTGAACGTCACCCACATGTCGCTCATATCGAGGATCGCCACAACGGGATAGCCGCTGCCGACGAGCTCACCCTCTTCGGCGATGATCGTCGAGATCTCTCCCGTGACGGGCGAATAGACCATCGCATCGCGGATATAGGCCTCGACCTCGCTCACGGCCCCTTCGGCCTGGCGGACACGGGCTGCGGCAGCCTCCTTGTCCTCCTTGCGGGCACCGTCCATGGCCAGGTTGTACTGGGCCTTGGCGGCCAGCGCCGTAGCCTCCATGGCCTGGTAGTTGGCCGTCGCCTCATCGAGTTTCTGGGCCGGGATGACCCCCTGGTTGTAGAGGTTCTGCACCCGGTCGAGGGTCTTGCGGGCCAGTTCCAGCCCCGCCTGGGCCTTCTGCCACATGTTCATCGCCGCTTCGATCTGCTGCACGCGGGCTCCGGCCAGCGCAGCCTGATCCAGCGCCGAGGCGGCGCTCTTCACGGCTTCGGCCTGCTGGAGTTTGGCATCCAGTTCGGGCGTCGAGAGCATATAGAGCAACTGCCCCTTCTCGACCTGCTGTCCCTCTTCGACCTTCATCTCGTCGATACGTCCGGGGACCTTCGACGAAGCCTTGTAGGTGGTACACTCGACCGTACCCTGGATCAGCATCGGCGTGCGTTTGTCCAGATACCAGCTGACCAATACGACCGCCAGGATGATGACCAGCGCGGTCACGAGAATTCCGATAACGTTGTTTCGTTTCATATTGCGAATTTTTTACTTTTTGTCGAACAGAATGGGACGCGCGTCATTGCGACGGGCATAGGCCGGGAACTCCTCGCTGATGCCAGCCGCCTCGAGCAGCTGGGCCAGCAGCAGATCGTAGTTGTAGGCAGCCTGCAGGCGCTCGGTGCGGACTCCGGCGAGATTCAGCTCGGCGTCGATCAGATCCGACGACGAACTCATCCCCTCGAGGAATGCGGCATTTTTCATGCGCAGATACTCCTCGGCAAAGGCCAGCGAGGCATCGATCGAGGTCATCTGGTTGCGGTAGTTCATCATCTGGTTGTAGAGCTTCTCGACCAGCACCGAAACATCCTGTCCGGCCTTGTTCTGCAACTCGCCGACGCGCCGCACGGTCTGTTTGGCCGCCGAGTATTTGTATTCACGATTCAGACCGTCGAAGAGCTTGATATTGACTCCGACGCCCACGGCCCAGCGGGGCACGAATCCCGCAACCTGATAATTGTAGAACGAGCCGCCGCCCATGGCCACCACCTGCGGAAGGAAAGCCGAACGCTGGGCACGCATCCCCTCCTCGGCCAGCTGGCGTTTGAGCGACACCTGCGTGAGCAGCGGGTTGCGGGCCTGCGCCAGGTCCTGGTAATAGGCCAGCTCCTCGACCTCTTCGAGCAGGAACATCGCCGTAACGGGCTGCCAGTCATTCTCCTTGCCCAGCGTATTGGACAGGGCGCTGGAGATGGTTTCGACCTGCAGGCGGGCATTGGCCAACTCCCGCTCGGCCTCCGCCATCTTGAACTCCACGTAGAGCAGTTCGCTCTGGGCGATCATGCCGTTCTGAGCCAAAGCCCGGGCATCCTCCAGATGGCGGCGCACGCCGTCAACCACCTGCTGACGCACCAGTACGACCTGCCGGGCCAGCGCCAGTCCGAAATAACGCTCGACGAGCTCCGAGATCAGGGCGTTGCGGGTCTGATTCCCCTGCTCGACGGCCGTTTTCTCGTTGATCTTCGCGGCGCGGTTCGCGGCATTGATCTTGCCGCCCATCCAGATCGGAAGCGTCACCTCCCCACCTACGAATCCCAGGCTCTGATCCTGCAGCGTGAGGAACCAGTCCGCATTCATCATCGGATTCAACAGTCCCTGAATGCCCTGCAGCAAGGCCGGATCGGTAATGATGCCGCTGCCGAGGATCTTGCCCGTAAGATCCTTCACGGGGCCTTTCATGTCGTTGAAATCAAGGCCTATGTCCTTTGCCATATAGGCATATGCTCCCGTGAGGTTGATCTGCGGCATGCGCAGACCGATAGCAGCGCGACGCTCCTGTTGCGCGGCACGTTCCTCGTAAGCGGCGGCCTTCAGGGCGGGATTCTCCGTCAGAGTCACGGTGATCGCCTCTTCGAGCGAGATCATCTGTCCTTCGGTTTGGGCCCGGGTAATTGCCGGGGCTGTCGCCAAAGCCGCAAGCAGGATCGTGAAAGCTTTTCTCATAGTTTGAAATTCGTTTATTCTGCAAATATATACGATCGAGTGACAAGAATTGCATCCAAGCCGCACTTTAGAACATTTTTAGTCCTTAACGAACACAAATCGTACCGATTTCATCGTTTCAGATGGGCATTGGCCTCAAGAACGGCGTGTGCAAGTTCGGGATAAACCCTCACGTCGACACGGGCTTCCCGCAAGATCCGTGCCCCCTGGCAGCAAACAAAACAGTCGGGTTCGTAGCAGGCAAAGACGACGCGGGCAAATCCGTAACGAAGAATCAGCTGCGTACAGCTTTCGGGCTCGCTGCTGCGCTGCGAACAGGGTTCCATCGAGGAGTAGATCGCCGCACCGCGCAGATCGGCCCCGGCCGCAAGGGCCTTTCGGATGGCCTCCTGCTCGGCATGGTGCGTGGGCGAGGTTTCGTGGGTATGGCCGGCAAACGATCGTCCGTCGGGCAGGACGATGACAGCCCCGACGCAGTAACACGACGCACAGGGGGTACATCGGGACGCCTCCTGCGTGGCACGTGTAAGCCAACGGAGATCCTCTTCCGTGGTATCGGGGTGCACGACAGCCGTCGTCACCTCCATGCCGCCGAGGTTTTCGAAGGTGCATACGGCCTCCTCGGGCGGTTCGTAGCGGAAGCGGGCGCCGCCCTCTTCGCCGAGCCGCAGCTGCGGATTGACGGCCCGTCGCACCACATCGACAAGCCCCGCATCGAGAAACATCTTCAGGATCTCGGCGCCGCCCTCGACCAGCAGGTGCCGTACACCGCGTCGTTCGAGTTCGGTGACGACAAAGGCGGCCGTGAGCGGACCATTGCTTGAGATAACCGTTGCAAGAGTTTCGATCTCCGGTATTTGCCGCTCGGAGAATACGTATCTGTCGGCATCTCCCTCGGCGAAGAACCGCAACGTGGGATCGAGGCGTCCCGAACGGGTCAGCGTCACCTTCGTCAGGTCGGGACGCAACCCCGCAGCCACGCGGCGCGCCCGTGCCCCGGGATCGCGCAGCAACAGCGCCGGATCGTCGCGTCGCAACGTCTCGGCACCGACCAGAATGGCGTCGCACTCCTCCCGCAGGCGAAGGACCGCCGCCCAATCCTCAGGCGTGGAGATCATCAGCCGACGATCGGAAGCGTCGTCGAGGTATTCGTCGGCCGTAGTGGCAAAAGAGAGGGTTATTCGCATCGTTTCAAGGTAAAGAGTGTAACTTCGGGCCAGGCACCCAAACGCATCGGATAGGCCACATATCCCGTGCCGTCGTTGACATACAGCGTGTGACGCCCCTCGTCATAACGGCCGCTCCAATGGTCGTAGAGCCAGACGGCGGGCGACCAGCCGCGACCCCGGGGACGGATCTTCATCTGCATCGCGTGAACATGCCCCGAAAGGGTCAGATCGCCGTAGCCGGCCGCCATGACGGGCTCCCAGAGCTGCGGAACGTGAACCAGCGTGATGTTGTAGAGCGAAGCGGGGACTCCGGCGTAGATCGTCGGGAGGTTGTCGGCGGGAAGGTGCCGGTCGTGACGTCGTTTGCGCAGCGCGGGATCGAACGAAATACCCGTGAGCGAAAGGCTGTCCGTACCGCGCCGCAGGTAGACGGTCGTATCCTCCAGCACGCACCACCCCATTGCCCGCTGTCGCTCCACGACCTTGCGGGCCTCCTCGGCCGCCGGATAGCGGATCGAATCCCGGATGTAGGTGCCGACGTCGTGGTTGCCCGTCACCGACCACACCGGGGCCTCAATGCGCCGCAACAGCGACATCGTACGTTCGTCGAGCTCCGCCGAGCGGATGTTCACCAGATCGCCCGTGAAGAAGACGGCATCGGGACGGAGCGCATTGATCGTATCGGCCAGCCGGGTCAGTTCACGCTCCGGATTGACGAGCGTTCCGACATGGGCGTCGGAGAACTGGGCGAAACGGAAACCGTCAAAGGCTTCGGGAATGCGGTCGGAACGGATTTCGACCCGATTCACCCGGATACGCGTGCGTCCGAAGGTGGTTCCCCAGAGCAGAAAGAGGGTCAAGGCTCCGGCAAGCAGAAGCCCCGTACGGGGCAGCTTCAGAAAATGAAAAAGGTAATAGAGCAGCCGCGGGATGACAAACAGGATCCAGGCCCAGAAGAGCCACATGTAGAAAATCATCAAGCCGGGGCCGTTGTCGCGGCACACAAGGCCCACGGCGCCCGAAACAAGCGGCAGCGCATCGGTGGCAAAGGCCCAGACGACGAAGGCCCGACAGGCAGGCGTGCCCCGGCGCCGCTGGCGGCGGAAGTGAAAGCCGTCGGCGGCGAAGGCTGCCAGCGTCAGAATCAAAGTCAGTGTCAGAAGCATCTTTTTCCATTTATATACGGTGTCGGCACGAGGGTCCTACCCCCCCCCGGAGAATACGGACTCTCCGCACGACATGCGCACACCCCGGGTACGAATCCCCGAAGCCGTACAAAGATACGAAAAAGCCGAGGCTCATCCTATCCAAGACGAAGTCAAAGATAGCAAAATTTACAGATTTTCGAAATTTCTTTGGCATATAACTTGCGAACAGGGCGATGAACATGAACAAAATCATTTTTACATGCTTATGAAAACATTTCGACTTCTTCTCGTAGCCCTGCTGCTTGCGGGCACGGCTTCGGCACAGCGCCACGAGCGCAAGGCCATGCGCGGAGACTATTCCCCGACGGTCTATCTCATTTCGCTGCACCAGACCGACACGATCTACTACTCGCCAAGCGCCGTCCAGAAGGCCGTGGCGATGAACAACCAGGCGATGAACAACGCCATGCAGGACTACATCGACACCCATCGTCCGGGGTTCCAGCAGGTTGAGAAGCCGCAGTTCATCTTCGCGACGAAGAACAACCGGTTCTCGTTCGCCCTGGGCGGATTCGTACAGATGCGGGCCGGCTATGACTTCGAAGGGATCTCCAACAGCCTCGACTTCATCCCCTACGACATCTCGACGGTAAGCAGCTACGACACGCGTCAGAAACTGATCATGGACGCCTCCACGTCGCGGCTCTACATGAAGGCCGTTACGAATACCGACGCGCTGGGACGCATCGTGGTCTTCATGGATGCCGACTTCCGCGGCGGAGCCCCGGGCAGCTACACGCCCCGGATTCGTTCGGCCTACCTCTCGATGCTGGGCTTCACCCTGGGACGTGACGTGACGACCTTCTGCGACCTTTCGGCCGCCCCCACGACCATCGATTTCCAGGGTCCGAATGCCTACAACTTCAACTTCGCCACGATTATCCGCTACGAGAAGTCATTCGCCCGCGACCACATGACCTTCGGCATCGCGGCCGAAATGCCCCACGTAAGCGGCACCTACAACGACTATTTCGCCTCCCTGCGCCAGCGCATTCCGGATGTTCCGATTTACCTGCAATACGCCTGGGGAGCCAACCGCGACAGCCACATCCGGGCTTCGGGTGTGCTGCGCAACATGTACCTGCACAACCTCCGCACGGGCAACAACACCTCGCTGCTGGGCTGGGGCGTCCAGTTCAGCGGAACGATCAAGACGTGCCGCTGGCTGCGGCTCTTCATGAACGGCATCTACGGCGAGGGCATCACCCCCTACATCCAGGATCTTACCGGTTCGGGGCTCGACTTCACGCCCAATCCCGAGAATCCCGAGCAGATCCAGACCATGCCGATGTGGGGCTGGCAGCTGGCCGCACAGTTCAACATCACGCCGCGGCTGTTCGTGTCGGGAGGTTATTCGGTGGTGAATGTCGAGAAGAATCACGGTTACTATGCCGCCGATGAATACAAACAGGGACAATACATGTTCGGCAACATCTTCTACGCACTCAACCCGCGCTGCCACATCGCCGCCGAGTACCTCTACGGCACCCGTACGGACATGAACGACAACGAGGGTCATGCCAACCGCGCCCAGGTCATGCTGCAGTACAATTTCTGAAATCCGCACAGATTCTCTTGAAAACGGTCCCTTCGGGGGCCGTTTTTTTATTATCTTTGTGCCGAGACACCTGCGGAGGGGACGACCAACAGCCCGTGCCGCACAACCCGAACCGAACAATGGAAGAACTCAATACACCGATTGCCGACTGGTTGGCCGGCTTCGGTTGGAGCAAGGATCAGATCGACTGGACCACCCGAATCATTCTGCTGGCGGGAGTCATCCTCCTCTCGTGGCTGGCTGCGAAACTCTTCCGCAGTGCGGTCATCCCGATGCTGCAACGCCTCAGCCAGCGGACCAAGGCAACGTGGGACGACCAGCTGTTCAACGACCGGATGATGCGGGCCATGGCACGGCTGATTCCGCCGATTCTCTGGTACCTGCTGCTCGGAGCCGTTCTCTACGACCTGCCGCTGTTGCTGACCTTCTTCCGCAAGGTCTGTCTGATTTATCTGATCGTCACCGTACTGATGCTGGTGAACGCTTTTCTGGATACGCTGCACGAGATCTCGACCCAACACGAAACCCTGCGCAACCGTCCCCTGAAAGGGATCTATCAAATGGTCAAGCTGCTGGCCTTCTGCGTCGGTGCGATCCTCATCGTAAGCATTCTGATCGGTCGCGATGCCACGACGATTCTGGCCGGACTCGGCGCCTCGGCGGCCGTCGGAATGCTCATCTTCCGGGACAGCATTCTGGGACTGGTGGCCGGCGTGCAACTCTCGGCCAACGACATGCTGCGGCCCGGAGACTGGATCACCATGGAGAAGTACGGCGCAGACGGTTATGTCACGGAGGTGACGCTGACGACGGTCAAGATCCAGAATTTCGACAAGACGATCACCACCATCCCGCCCTATGCGCTGGTGAGTGACTCGTTCCAGAACTGGCGCGGCATGCGCGAGTGCGGAGGACGGCGCATCAAGCGTTCGCTGGCGATCGACGCCGCAACGGTGCGCTTCTGCACGGCCGGGGAGCTCTCCGCGCTACGGGGAAAAGGGCTCCTGCCGGAAAAGCCCGCCAACGACGAAACTTCCGGACAACCAATTGTCAATCTGCATGTTTTCCGGGATTACATACGGGATTACCTGAAGCACAATCCGGGCATCCATCCCGATCTGATGCAAATGGTAAGGATGTTGCAGCCCACCGCCGAAGGGCTCCCGCTCGAGGTCTACTGCTTCTCGCGCACGACGGAGTGGATCCCTTACGAGGCGTTGCAGTCGGAGATCTTCGACCATCTGCTGGCCGTGCTTCCGGAGTTCGGGCTGCGCGTCTTCCAGCGTCCCTCGGGAGCGGATCTGAAACAGTTGCAGGGTCTTGCGGAACCGGAAGGCCCGGCAAGGTCGACAGCCCGCAGCACGGATCCCAACGCATAAAAACGGCAAAACGAATAGCTGCCTATGGACTTTCTGGCACAATACAATCTCACGGGACTGGTCATCGGGGCCGCCACGTTTCTCATCATCGGACTGTTCCATCCGCTGGTCATCAAGGGCGAATACCATTTCGGCGTGAAGATCTGGTGGGCGTTCCTCATGATGGGTATCGCCGCAATCGCTACTTCTATCGCCGTGCGGCACATCCTGTGGTCAACGCTGCTGGCCGTCTGGGGCGCCTCGTCGCTCTGGTCGATCGGCGAGCTCTTCGAACAGCAGAAGCGGGTCGCCAAAGGGTGGTTTCCGAAGAATCCCGCCCGCAGATACCCCGAATCGTGTCAATAACCCACCTCCCATCCGATCCATGAAGACACGTCGGTTCCGAATTCTCTTCGCCACACTCCTTCTCGTCACGGGATGCACCCCCGCAGGCCGCCCCAGAACGGGCGATCCGGACCTCCCGGCAGGATGGTCCGGGACACATCGTCTGCCGCCGCCCCAGCGGTTGCGGATGTGGTTCGGAGGCGACGTCATGCAGCACCTCCCGCAAGTCGAGGCGGCCCGCTGCGGCGAAGGCTTCAACTATGGCCCCGTTTTTGCGGCTCTGGCTCCCCGGATGCAGGCTGCCGATCTTGCGGTCGTGAACCTCGAAACCACGCTGACGCGCAGCAACCGATATACGGGTTATCCGCTCTTCCGCTCGCCGGTGGCGCTGGCCGATGCCCTGCGCAACGCCGGAGTCGACGTCGCGGTACTGGCCAACAACCACTGCTGCGACGGAGGCGCCGAGGGAATCCGCACAAGCATCGAGGAGTTGGAGCGCTGCGGAATCCGCCACACGGGTGTCTTTGCGGACAGCGCCGATTACCGGAAGAACCACCCGCTCTACCTCACCTGTCGCGGCATGCGGCTTGCGCTGGTGAACTACACCTATGGCACGAATGGCATGCCCGTCCCCGCGGGGATGATCGTCAACCGGATCGACACCGTGCAAATGGCCCGCGATCTGGCGGCTGCAAAGCGTGCCGAAGTCGACTTCGTCGTCGCCTGCCTCCACTGGGGCATCGAGTACGAGCGGCAGGCCAACGCCGCACAGCGGACTCTGGCACTCTTTCTGCAACGACACGGCGTCGACGTGGTGGTCGGAAGCCACCCCCACGTGGTGCAGCCCTGGGAGGCCGACTCCTCGCGTGTGGTGCTTTACTCGCTGGGCAACCTGGTCTCGAACCAGCGGCGCCGCTACACCGACGGCGGGCTCGTGGCCGAAGTCGAGGCCGTGCGGCATCCCGGAGGGCGGATGACCTACCACACGCAGGCCACTCCCGTATGGGTGGCACTGCCCGGCTACCGCATTCTGCCGCCCGAAGCGGCTGATACAATGACGCTTCCCGCGGCCTACGACGTATTCCGTTCCGACGTCGAGGCGCTGGTAAACAAGGAGTATAGAGAAAACGAATGACGACATAAAAACTACCGATCGATTTTTTTTGACAATATGCAAAAGATTCGTTTATCTTTGCATCGAAACAGGAAATACACATACACACTTAAACATTACACATATGGAAAAGAGCATCAAAGGAACACGGACCGAACAGAATCTGTTGAAGGCATTCGCCGGCGAGAGCCAGGCCCGCAGCCGCTACATCTTCTTCTCGAGCAAGGCCAAGAAGGAGGGATACGAACAGATCGCCGGCGTCTTCGCCGAGACGGCCGAGCAGGAGAAGGAGCACGCCGAGCGTTTCTTCAAGTTCCTCGAGGGTGGCGAAGTGACCATCACGGCCAGCTACCCCACCGGACCGATCGGCACGACGGCCGAGAACCTGCTGGCTGCCGCGAAGGGTGAGAACGAAGAGTGGGATGTGCTCTATCGCGAATTTGCCCAGGTGGCCGACGAAGAGGGTTTTGCAGAGATCGCTGCAGCTTTCCGCATGATCTCGATCGTCGAGGCTGAGCACGAGCGTCGCTATCTGAAGCTGCTGAGCCGCCTGACCGACGGCAACTTCTTCAAGCGCGACGGCAA
>CALUJN010000084.1 GCA_944320985.1 uncultured Alistipes sp.
CGGGCGCTTTCGGCCTCGATGTCGTAGTGCCGGGGGATGGTGCGGCAAAGTTCCTGCCAGGAGATCGGCCGGGGGGCCGAAGGGGTGACTTCGGAAGGATACCACGCTGTGAGCGGGAGCGAAAAACGGCGGCTCAGAGCGGCGATGGCCATGGCCGTTGCGTTGGCCTTGCCCTGGCGGGAGTATCCGGCAATATGGGGTGTTGCGATCAGGGCTTTTTCGAGCAGGGCGGGGTCGGGCGTCGGTTCGTGTTCCCAGACATCGAGCACCCACTTCAGAGGGGCGTGCAGCAGGGCCTCGGTGTCGACGACCTCGCCGCGCGAGGAGTTGATGAGGATGCTGCCGGGCTTCATCAGGGCGAAGAGCCGTTGCGAAGCCATGTGGCGGGTCTTCTCGTCGAGCGGCGTGTGGAAGGTGAGCAGGTCCGCCTCTCGGGCCACCTCCTCGAGGGGGAGGAACCCGCACCTTTCGCGCTCCTCGCGCGGGGGGTCGCAGCAGAGGACCCGGAAGCCCCACGCCTCGGCATAGCTTTTGACGAGCGATCCCACGTGTCCCACCCCGACGATTCCCAGCGTCCGCTCTTCGGGACGCCAGCCCTGCCGTCGTGCGAGCGAGACCAGGACGGCGGCGACCCATTGCAGTACGCCGCGGGCGTTGCATCCGGCCGATGTGGCCACCTCGATGCCGTGTGCGGTACACCATTCGAGGTCGATGTGGTCGAAACCGATGGTGGCCGTGGCGATCATCCTTACGCGGGAACCTTCGAGCAGCTCTCGGTTGCAACGGGTCCGGGTACGGATCACAAGGGCGTCGGCATCCCGGACCTCCTCCGCCGGGATTGCCCGCCCCGGGTAGTAACGGACTTCGGCAAAGGGCTCCAGAATACCCTTCAGAAAGGGAATGGCTTGGTCGGCAATGATCTTCATGGCGTGAAAATGATATTCCTGCGGCGGAACCGCTGTGACGGACTCCGCGGAAGCACAAAGATAGCGAAAAAAGACGTTCTTGTTCGAGATTTTTACCCGGAGCGGGGTGTCGTGCTGAAATAATGGGTAAAAATTAATACCTTTGTGATTCAAAAGCATGTTATGGAAGAGAAAACCTTCGACCCGGATGGCGTAGGCGTTGCCACGGGAAGCTATTTTGGACTGCCGTTCGAACCCGAGACGGCTGCGCTGGTGCTGATTTCGGCGCCGTGGGACGTGACGGTCTCCTACGGTGCGGGAACGGCCTATGCTCCGGATGCCATCATCGAGGCCTCGACGCAGCTCGATTTCCACGAGCCGCTGGCTCCGGGGCTCTGGCGGCGGGGTATCGCCACGGCCGATGTGGACTATACGCTCCAGGAGCAGTCGCAGCGGTTGCGCAGCGATGCCGAACGGGTGATCGACCACCTCGAGGGCGGCGGCAGTATCGATGACGATTACGTTGTGCGCAAGATCCGCCGCGTGAACGAAGGGTGCCGGGCGATGAATGCCAACATCGAGTCCCAGGCCTCGCACTGGCTCGACCGGGGGCGGATCGTGGGGTTGGTCGGCGGCGACCACTCGACCCCGTACGGACTGATCCGGGCCCTGGGGGCGCGTCACGCCTCGTTCGGTATCCTGCACGTTGACGCCCACCGCGACCTGCGCGAGGCTTACGAGGGTTTCGAGTACTCCCATGCGTCGATCATGTACAACGTCCTGCGCGATGTGCCGCAGGTGAGCCGTCTGGTGCAGGTCGGTGTGCGGGATTTCAGTGCGGGCGAGGCGGCCCGGGCTGCCGCGGAGCCGCGTGTGGTGTCGTTCGAGGATCTCGAACTGGCCGGGGCCCGTTTCCGGGGTGAGACCTGGGATGCCCAGTGCCGCCGGATCGTCGAGACGCTCCCCGGGGAGGTCTATGTAAGTTTCGACATCGACGGACTGAGTTTCGACAACTGCCCGCATACGGGTACGCCCGTCTGCGGGGGGCTGAGTTTCAACGAGGCCGTCTGGCTGCTGCATACGCTGGTCGAGTCGGGCCGCCGGATTCTCGGTTTCGACGTGGTGGAGGTCTCTTCAGCTGCCGAAGAGCGGCTCGACGCCATCACCGGGGCACGCATCTTGTGGAAGCTCTGCTGTCTGACGCTCAAGTCCAATGAATCATCAAACCGGAAATAACAGATGAGAACCTTTTCGATGTTCCGTTGGGTACGGCGGCGACACCTGATGGGCCTGCGCGGGCAGGTCTTTATCGAAGCGCCGTGGGCGGGAGGTGCCGTGCTGTTTGTCTGCGTGGTTATCGCCATGCTGCTGGCGAACCTTCCCGTGACGAAGGTTTATTATCACCATCTTCTGGAGACCGACCTGTCGTTGCTGGTCCACTCTCCGGACGGGGTCATCAACTGGCTCTTCCCGCGGGGCATGACCGTCGAGAAGTTTGTCAACGACGGGTTGATGGTGGTCTTTTTCTTCGCCGTGGGTCTCGAAATCAAGCGGGAAGTGGTCTGTGGACAACTCTCGACGTTCCGCCGGGCGATCCTTCCCGTGCTTGCCGCGGCGGGCGGCATGCTGGCTCCGGCGCTGATCTTCCTGGGTTTCAACCACGGTACGGCGGCTGCCAACGGCTGGGGAATCCCCACGGCCACGGATATCGCCTTTGCCATCGGCGTACTGTCGATGCTCGGGGACCGGGTTCCGGCTTCGTTGAAGATCTTCCTCACGGCGCTGGCCGTGGCCGACGATCTGGGTGCCGTACTGGTCATTGCGCTCTTCTACGGCGGACACGTGCAGATAGTTTGTCTGCTGCTGGCTCTGGTGGTCATGCTGGGGGTCTACCTGATGAACCGCATGGGCGAAAAACGCATGTTTGCCTATCTGATCCCGGCGGTCGTAGTCTGGGGACTCTTCTACTATTCGGGGATTCACTCGACGATCTCGGGCGTGGCGATGGCCCTGCTGATCCCCATGGAACCGCGTTACAGCCGGGAGTATTTCGCCCACAAGATGCGGTGGTTGAACAGCCGCGTGCTGCAGGCCGCCACACACGAGGATTTCCCCAACGAGGAGCAGCGCTTCTACCTGCGTCGCATTCATGATCTTTCGAGCAATTCGGTGGGGATGAGCTACCGCCTGGAGCATGCCCTGGCACCCTATGTGGCCTTTCTTGTGATGCCGATCTTCGCGTTGGCGAATGCCGGGGTGGAGATCTCCTCGGTGGAGTATCTCGATATCTTCCATCGTTCGGCCGAGGCGGGGTCCGTCGGCATGGGGGTCTTTTTCGGACTGTTGGTGGGCAAACCGCTGGGGATCTTCCTGGCCAGCTGGGGCGCCGTGCGTGCGGGGCTGGCCGAGTTGCCCGAGGGAACCTCGTGGCGGATGCTGTTGGCCGTGGCCTGCCTGGGCGGTATCGGCTTCACGATGTCGCTCTTTGTGGATTCGCTGGCCTTCGATGATCCGTCGCTCGTCGACCGGGGCAAGATCTCGATTCTGATGGGATCGGTTGCGGCGGCCGTGGTCGGGAGTCTGTTGATCGTCCTCTTTTCGAAAGGAGAGAAAAGCTTACAAAAAACGAATTGATGATACGATGAGAAACCTTTTATTGATCCTTCCGGTGGTAGCGATGCTGGGAGCGTCGTGTTCGAAAAAGTCGAACGGCGGAGGCGTGAAACTTCGCAACGATGTGGATTCCGTGGCCTACGTACTCGGTATGAACGTGGGACTGAATCTGCAGCGCATGGATTCGACGCTCAACGTGGCGGCGGTGTGCGAAGGCATCCGGGACGTCTTCCGGGGAGAGCCGCGCATGACACCCTCCGAGGCGGAGACCTTCTACCTGAGTTATGTGAATTATGCGCTTCCGGAGAAGGCCCGGGCTTACGAAGAGCAGTTTCTCGAGGATATCGCCAAATCGAACCGCTCGTATGCCCGCACCTCGTCGGGCGTCACCTATACGGTCGAGGAGGTCGGCGACCAGGATCGCGTGCCCTCCTCGGACCGCGACAGCGTGGCCCTGCGCTGGGTGATCCGCACGGCGGACGGTACGCAGATTACCTCCTCCTACGAGCGGGGCGATACGGTTCGTTCGGCGCTCCGGGATCTGTGCCGCGGGGTGCAGGAGAGTGTGAAACTCATCGGTGTCGGCGGGCGGATCAATGCCTGGCTGCCTGCAGCGGCGGCCTATGGCGCCGATGGAGACAAGACACTGGGAATCGGGGCGAATGCCACGCTCTATTACGAGATCGAGCTCCTGGATGTGGACAAATATGCGAATCGTTTTCGCCGTAAATAATTTACACGAATAAACTCGGGCTTTATACAATATTTTACTATCTTTGCGCGTACGAAAAAAGCAAACATCTAACATATTCAAAAACAACCATGAAAAAACTCTTTTTTGTTGCAGCACTTGCGGGTGCTGCGATGCTTGCCTCCTGCGGGGGGAACAAGACCGGAGTCCAGATGGGCAGCCTCTCGGAGTTTGACTCGCTGTCGTACGCGCTGGGCGCAAACATCGGCTACGGGATCAGCTATGAGATGAAGGACATTCCGTTCGACTTCAAGGCCGTGGATCAGGGTATCCGCGAGGGTGCTCTGGGCAAGGCTTCGCAGCCGCACGACGAGTCGTTGAATCTTCTGCGCGAGTACTTCATGTCGAAGCGTGGAGAGCGTGCACGTGCCATTGCCGAGAAGCGTGCCGAGGCCGACAGCATCCGTCTTGCCGGCGGTGACTCGACCAAGGTGGAGTATCCTGCCGCCGATCCCGAGATGTTCGAGACCGAGGAGGAGCGTACCGAACTGTCGTATGCCTTCGGTAACGACATCGGTTACAACATCGCACAGAGCGGCATGCCGATCCAGCTGGTATGGATCTGCGAGGCCATGCAGAATGTTCGCGACAACAACTCCAAGATGGACGAGGATGCCGTAAACCAGTACCTGCAGTATTATTTCATGGTAAAACGTCCGGCCGAGAATGCCGAGGCATCGAAGGCCTGGTTGGAGAAGATCGAGAAGAAGTCGGGCGTGAAGAAGACCGAATCGGGTCTGCTCTACAAGGTGACGAAGATGGGCGATACGACGGTGATGGCCAAGGATCCGCGCGATGTGGTGAAGGTGCATTATACGGGCCGCACGCGCGAGGGCAAGGTTTTCGATACGTCGAAGTTTGCCAATCGTCCGAAGGAGCAGCAGGAGATGATCAAGAAGCAGCGTCCGGACGACTACGACAAGGATGAGCCGGTTGAATTCCCGCTGAACCGCGTGATCCCGGGATGGACCGAGGGCATGCAGCTCGTGGGCAAGGGCGGTACGATCACGCTGTGGATCCCCTCCGACCTGGCTTATGGCCCGCGTGGAGCCGGTCGTGACATCGGCCCGAACGAGGCCCTGGAGTTCGAGGTTGAGTTGATCGACGTCACTCCGTATGAGGAGCCTGCACCGGCCGATTCTACGGCTACGGCCGAGAAGCCGGCTGTCGAGCCTGCCAAATAGCAATACGACGGATCCGTCGGAAAAAAGCGGAGGCGACTTCCAGGGTGAAGCCGCCTCCGTTTTGTTTCGAGACCGGTGAAGCCTCAGAAAGAGCGAGCCGACGGAACCCTCCGTCGGCTCGCTCTTTCTGATTGCGGTCCGTTCTTTTGTTGGGACCTCTCCTTTATGCCTTTCGACCCGCACTTCTGCCCGCTCCTTTCGGTCTCTTCGGTGCATCCCTGTACTTGAGCGTTTCTTGCGCTCCGCACTCCTTATATGCGGGTTAGATGCGGGTGTTTCGTTACTCTTTCGTCTCCTTCTCTTCTCTTTCTCTCAGTTCTCTCCTTCTCGCCTCCTTCTCACCTCTCCTCTCTCCCTCTCTCCGGCCCCTCCTTTCAGAAGGGGAGATCGTCGACCTCCTGGGCGGGCGCCGCGGCATACGACGGCTCTTCGGCAATGGGCGGCAGATCGGGCATCGGAGCCGCTGCGGGTTCCTGCTGCTTGGGTTGGATGCGCCAGGCCCGGATGTCGGTGTACCAGCGTCCGTTGTATTCGCGCGACTCGATGTTTACCGAGACGTTATAGGCCGCACCCTCCTTCAGACGGGCCACGTCGTCGGGTTTGTTGAAAAAGGTGACGCAGATCTTCCGGGTGAACGATCCTTCGTTCATCTCGAAAACCACATCCTGACGCTGCCACTCGCCACGGGCCGAGGTGCCTTTCGTGACGGGCAGTATTTTGTAAACGGTTCCTTCGAATTCCATAATGACGTATTGCTTTTGAAAAATTGATATTCCTTATTTTAGATGGTGCGGAGCAGACTCCGTGCGAAGGTTCTGCAAATATAGCGAATTTTTGATACTTTGTCTATTCCTCCTCGTTGTCGTTCGTCTCTTCAGTTGCGGGACGTCTGCGCTCGATGCGCTCCGAGAGGCGAATGCTCAACTCGTAAAGCCCGTAGAGCGGGATGATCACCAGTATGAGGCTGAAGATGTCGGGCGGTGTGATGATCGCCGAAATGATGAGCAGCAGGACGAACGCATGCCTGCGATAGCGTTTCAGAAAGGCGGCGGAGACGATGCCCATGCGGGTGAGATAGTAGATCAGCAGCGGCAGCTCGAAGAGAAAGGCGCAGGCCATCGAGACGACGATGACCGTCGAGAGGTAGTCTCCGACGTCGATCAGGTTGGATATCTCGGCGCTGACCTGGTAGTTGGCGAAGAAGTTGATCGAGAGGGGCACCATGATGAAGTATCCGAAGAGGAGCCCGGCAAAGAAGCAGCCCGAAACGGCCGTTACGAACCAGCGGGTTCCGGCCTTCTCGCGCGGCGTGAGGGCCGGGCGTACGAAGCGCCAGAACTCCCACAGCACGTAGGGCATGGCCAGCGCGATTCCCGCCACGAGCGAGATCTTCATGTGCAGGTTGAACTGTCCCGAGAGTGCGGTGTTGACAAGCTGGAAGCGGTCATCGGGGATTTCGAAGGCCGCGACGTCGGTGCTAAACGAGGTTCCGAACGTGGTGTTCAGCCATTCGGCCACATGGGCCCATTCGGCGCCGATCCATGCGAGCATGCGGTTCGTGGGGAAGTCCGCGCTTTTGGGGCCGAAGAGTACGGTGTCGATGATAAGGTGCTTGCAGAGAAACGCCGCGATCGCGACGAGCACAATGGCCAGCGCCCCTCGCACCAGATGGGGGCGGAGGGCGTCGAGGTGCTCGAAGAAGGTCATCTCCGAGGAGTCGGGTTCCGGGTGTTTCATGTGGCGGACAACGGTTGGCGGCATACAGCCTTTCCGGCCGACGAATCGGTCGGAGCAGGGTGCCGCGTCGGGCGGAACGGATTACTTTTCGGGCTCCTTCTCGAAGGGATCCTCTCTGCGGGTTGCCTTGTCGGCCGGTCGCTCGGAAGTCTCTTCCGCGGAGTAGTCCTTGTTGACGGCGTCCTTGAACTCCTTGACACCGCGGCCCAGACCGCGCATCAATTCGGGAATCTTCCTTCCTCCGAAGAGCAGCAGAACGACCAGTACGATGATGATGACCTCACTGTAACCGATTGCACAGGGAATGAACATGCTGTTTGTGTTGTTTTTAGGTTCTTTTTCATGTTCCGACCCTCGGGGATCGCCCTCGGGTCGGGGTCGGACGTCTTCTGACGTCCGGTCTCTTCCCGACAAAGATAGCGATTATTTGGACATCTCCGTGCTTTGCCGCGGCAAAGCTTGCGCCTTTCCGTCGGGACGGCACATTCAGCACGATCCCGGAAAGCCGCGCAGGAGCTCCTGCGGACCTGCCGGGATCGTTTCGTGAGACGTGCCGGCGGAACTCAGGAGTGGCGACGGGCCAACTCGCGCTCGAGATCGGCGATCGTGCAGCCGGTGGCCTCCAACAGGACGAGCAGGTGGTAGATGAGGTCCGAGGCCTCGTAGATCATGG
>CALUJN010000085.1 GCA_944320985.1 uncultured Alistipes sp.
GTGCACCGTTCGCGCAACAAGGACTTACAGGAAAAATAGGAGGGTAGCATATGGAATCATTGAATATCTTCATCCGGTCGATCTTCATCGACAACATGGTCTTCGCCTTCTTCTTCGGCATGTGCTCCTACATCGCCGTTTCGAAGAGCGTGAAGACGGCTTTGGGACTGGGTGCCGCCGTTACGTTCGTGATGGTGATGACCGTGCCGCTGAACTATCTCCTGTATGAATACATCCTCAAACCCGGAGCGCTTCATGCGTGGATTCCGGCCGTTCCGGAGAGCGTGGATCTGAACTTCCTGTCGTTCATTGTCTTCATCGCCACGATCGCGGCCTTTGTGCAGTTGGTGGAGATGATCGTCGAGAAGTTCTCGCCGACGCTTTACAGCCAGCTGGGAATCTTCCTGCCGCTGATTGCTGTGAACTGCGCCATCATGGGCGGTTCGCTCTTCATGCAGCAGAAGGTGGATGCGGGCGATCTTCAGACGCTCTGGCAGTCGATCGTCTACGGTCTGGGCTCGGGTCTGGGCTGGTGGCTGGCGATCGTCATGATGGCTGCCATCCGCGAGAAGACGGCCTATTCGCACATTCCCGCGGCGTTGAAGGGCCCGGGCATCGCCTTCATCATCACGGGTCTGATGGGTATCGCCTTCATGATCTTCTCGGGCATTCAGTTCTAAACCAAGCGAAATCATAACAATGACTACAACGATTATCATAGCGATCGTGGCCTTCCTGGTCATCACGCTGGCGCTGGTGGCTCTGCTGCTGTATGCCAAGGCGAAGCTGACCTCGTCGGGGGCCGTTACGATCGACATCAACAACGGTGAGAAGGTCATCACGACGGAAAGCGGATCGACGCTTCTCTCGACGCTTGCCAACAACAAGGTATTTCTTCCGTCGGCCTGTGGCGGAGGCGGCTCGTGCGGCATGTGCAAATGCCAGGTGCTGGAGGGCGGTGGTGATATCCTGCCCACGGAGACGGGCTTCATCACGCGCAAGATGGCCAAGGACCACTGGCGTCTGGGCTGCCAGGTGAAGGTGAAAAACGATCTGAAGATCAAGGTTCCGGAGGCGGTTCTGGGCGTGAAGAAGTGGGAGTGCACGGTGGTTTCGAACCGCAACATCTCGACCTTCCTCAAGGAGTTCGTGGTGAAGCTCCCGGAGGGCGAGAATCTGAAGTTCCGCAGCGGCGGTTACATCCAGATCGACATTCCGAAGTACGATGCGATCAAGTTCTCGGACATGGACGTGGACGAGAAGTTCCGCGCCGACTGGGACAAGATGAAGATGTGGGATCTGGTGACGACGAATCCCGAGCCGACGTTCCGCGCCTACTCGATGGCCAACCACCCGGCCGAGGGGAACATCATCATGTTGAACATCCGTATCGCCACGCCGCCGTTTGACCGTGCCACGGGGTCGTTCATGAAGGTGAACCCGGGCATCTGCTCGTCGTACATCTTCTCGCGCAAGCCGGGTGACAAGGTGACGATTTCGGGCCCTTACGGAGAGTTCTTCCTGCCGGACAACCTGCCCGACACGCAGGAGCTGATCTTCATCGGCGGAGGTGCCGGTATGGCGCCGATGCGCAGCCACATCATGCACCTGTTCAAGACCGAAAAGACGAAGCGTCCGGTATCGTTCTGGTATGGAGCCCGCGCCATGAAGGAGGCCCCCTACCTGCACGAGTTCCACGAGATCGAGGAGGAGTTCCCGAACTTCAAGTTCAACCTGGCGCTGGACCGTCCCGATCCGGAGGCCGATGCCGCCGGGGTGAAGTATACGCCGGGCTTCGTGCACAACGTGCTCTACGAGAACTACCTGAAGCACCATCAGGCTCCGGAGGACTGCATCTACCTCATGTGCGGACCTCCGATGATGATCTCTTCGGTGGTGAAGATGCTCGATTCGCTGGGTGTGCCGCCGGAGAACATCCTCTACGACAACTTCGGATCGTAACATTCGAAGGGAACTTTTTGAAAATCGGGACCATGAGTCCCGATTTTTTTTACTATATTTGTAGAAATACAACCTAAAAAGTCGAGCTTATGAACATTCCAACCATTTTCTGGGTCGTACCTGCGGCCTCGGTCGTGGCGTTGCTCTTCGCGTGGGCCTTCTACCGGCTGATGAAGCGCGAGGACGAGGGCACGGACCGCATGCGTGAAATTGCCGACCATGTGCGCAAGGGGGCGATGGCCTACCTGCGTCAGCAATACAAGGTCGTGGGGCTTGTTTTCGTGATTCTGGCGCTCTTTTTCGCCTATCTGGCCTACGGGGCCGGTGTGCAGAACGGCTGGGTTCCCTTCGCCTTCCTGACGGGCGGTTTCTTCTCGGGCCTGGCCGGATACTTCGGCATGAAGACGGCGACCTATGCTTCGGCGCGTACGGCCAATGCCGCGCGGCAGTCGCTGGACCGCGGACTGAAGGTTGCCTTCCGCAGCGGTGCCGTGATGGGACTGGTGGTTGTCGGATTGGGATTGTTGGATATTTCGTTCTGGTATATCGTGCTGAACGCCTTTGTCGATGTGGCCGGGCCGCAGAAACTGGTGGTCATCACCACGACGATGCTGACCTTCGGCATGGGCGCTTCGACGCAGGCGCTCTTCGCGCGTGTCGGCGGCGGCATCTATACGAAGGCCGCCGATGTGGGGGCCGATCTGGTGGGCAAGGTCGAAGCCGGCATTCCGGAGGACGACCCGCGCAATCCGGCGACGATCGCCGACAACGTGGGTGACAACGTGGGTGACGTGGCCGGCATGGGTGCCGACCTCTACGAGAGCTACTGCGGGTCGATTCTCGCTACGGCAGCCCTCGGTGCCGCGGCCTTTGCCACGGCCGGGAGTGAGGCCCTGCAGCTGAAGGCCGTGCTGGCTCCGATGCTGATTGCGGCGGTGGGTATCGTGCTGTCGATTCTGGGCATCTACCTCGTACGCACGAAGGAGGGGGCCTCGATGCGCGATCTGCTGCGTTCGCTGGGTGTAGGCGTCAATTTCAGCTCGTTGCTTATCGCCCTGGCGACGTTCGGCATCCTCTACCTGCTGGGTATCCAGAACTGGTTGGGACTCTCCTTCTCGGTCATCACGGGTCTTGTGGCCGGCATCGTCATCGGACAGGCCACGGAGTACTATACCTCGCATTCGTACAAACCGACGCAGAAGATCGCCGGAAGCTCGCAGACGGGACCTGCAACGGTTATCATCGCGGGTGTGGGTTCGGGAATGATCTCGACGGCCGTTCCTGTGGTGACGATCGGCGTGGCGATCATTCTGGCCTACCTCTGTGCCATCGGCTTCGATATCGAGAACATGCTGGCACCGCAGAACCTCTCGCAGGGACTCTATGGTATCGGCATTGCGGCGGTGGGCATGCTTTCGACGCTGGGCATCACGCTCGCTACGGATGCCTACGGTCCGATTGCCGACAATGCCGGCGGCAACGCCGAGATGAGCGGCCTGGGCCCCGAGGTCCGCAAACGCACCGATGCGCTCGATGCGCTGGGCAACACGACGGCCGCCACGGGCAAGGGTTTTGCCATCGGTTCGGCGGCCCTGACGGCGTTGGCCCTGCTGGCCTCCTATATCGAGGAGATCCGCATCGGACTGCTGCACAACGGCGTGACGATGCTTGAACTGCCGAGCGGTGCGACCCGCTTCGTGCAGGACGCCTCGATCCTCGACTTCATGGACTACTATCATATCTCGCTGATGAATCCCACGGTGTTGATCGGTATCTTCATCGGGGCGATGATGTCGTTCCTCTTCTGCGGTCTGACGATGAATGCCGTGGGCCGTGCTGCGGAGAGCATGGTGCAGGAGGTGCGTCGTCAGTTCCGCGAGATTAAGGGTATCCTTACGGGGGAGGGTACGCCGGATTATGCCCGTTGCGTGGCGATCTCGACGCGCGGGGCGCAGCGTGAGATGTTGTTCCCGAGTCTGCTGGCGATCATCGTTCCGGTGGCTGTCGGTCTGATTTTCGGTGTGGCGGGTGTGATGGGCCTGCTGGTTGGCGGTCTGAGTTCGGGCTTCGTGCTGGCGGTCTTCATGGCCAATGCCGGCGGTGCGTGGGACAACGCCAAGAAGATGGTCGAAGAGGGACACTTCGGCGGCAAGGGTTCCGAGTGTCACAAGGCTACGGTCGTGGGCGATACGGTGGGCGATCCGTTCAAGGATACGTCGGGACCGTCGCTGAACATCCTCATCAAGTTGATGTCGATGGTTTCGATCGTCATGGCAGGCCTCACGGTGGCCTGGCACCTCTTCTGATCCCGAGGGGCTCCAGTGTCCGGAATGTCTGGAGTCGCTGGGGCAGCCGGGGGCTCGCGGTGGCCGGGGTGTCTGTCTGGAACAGCCGAGGTGTCTGAGGCGGCCGGGGCGGCCGGAGGGAGGGGTTGCCGGAGCGTCTGGGGCTTTGCAGTGGCCGGAGTATCTGGAGAAGCCGAAGCAACCGGGGCGGCCAGAGTGGTCGGGTCTCCGAGAGGTTCGAGATGTCCCGGGCGTCTGGAGTGACCGGATGTACGGACAGCACGGCGGCCGGCCGGATGTTTTGCACCACGGATTCTGTAATACTTGAGACGGTTCTCTGCGGAGAACCGTCTTTTTTTCTGTCGCAGAGAGACGGAACGGTTGCGAAAATTTGCTTCTGCGCAGGAGGATCCGTATCTTTGCAGCCGAAAACGACGACCATGAAAAATATCATATTCGATCTTGGGGGCGTGCTTTTCGCCCGAGACAAACGGAAATGTGATGCGGATCTGCTGGGGTATTTCAGCTTTTTGCGTGCGCCTCAAATGCCTCGCTTCTGGGAGGATTACGACCGGGGCACCAATACGCTGGAGTCCGTGACCCGCACACTGGTTGAACTGACGGGCCAGACCTATGCGCGCTGTGCCGAGGTGCTGCAGCAGGCCATTGACCTGCAGGAGCCGATTCCAGTGACCGAGCAGCTCATCCGTGACCTGAAGGCTTCGGGCCGCTACCGGTTGTATGTTCTGTCGAATATGGCTCATGAGTTCATTGCCCACCTGCGGCGCTTCCCGGTCTACGGACTCTTCGACGGCGAGGTTATCTCGTGCGAGGAGCTTGTCGTCAAACCCGAGCCGCGAATCTATGAAATCCTGCTCGAACGCTATGCTCTGACCCCTGCGGAGACCCTTTTCGTTGATGATCGCGAGGCCAATATCGCTACGGCCGAGCGTTTGGGTATTCACGGGTTTCTCTTCGATCACCGCGATCCGGAGTCGGCATGCGCCACACTGCGAGCGCAGTTGCTGTAACCACTCCCCGCTCCCGGCCCGGGACCTGAACTTGCGGCATACTCCTTGCACGGGTGGGGTGTATGCCATCCATCCGCGAAAAATACGGTCGTTATTCACTCTTTGTGCTGATTGCCCTGCTCGGTGTCACGATCTTCATCAAGATTGTGCCGTTTCTGGGCGGGCTGCTCGGTGCCGTTACGATCTACATCCTGCTGCGCCGGCAGATGGGGCTGCTGACCGAGCGCCGCGGCTGGCGGCGGAGTCTGGCCGCTTCGGTGCTGCTGGCCGAAGCCGTGATCTGTTTTCTGATCCCCGTATCGTTGATCGGCTGGATGATCGTGGTCAAGATTCAGGGTATTGTCATCGATCCCCGTTCGCTCCTCGTTCCGGTGAAGCATCTTGCCGAACTCATTGAGGAGCGGACCGGATATGAACTCTGGTCGGAGGCCAACGTGCGATGGCTTGTGGGGTATATTCCGCGTGTGGGGCAGTGGGTCGTGGCGGGGATGGCCGACTTTGCCGTCAATCTTGTGGTGCTGCTCTTCGTCCTCTACTTCATGCTCATCGGCGGTCGGCGCATGGAGGAGTATTGCAGTGCGATGATGCCTTTCGACCGGCGGGTCTCGCGCAACGTCCTGCATGAAATCCACCTCATCGTCCGTTCGAATGCCATCGGCATTCCGCTGCTGGCCGTGATCCAGGGTTTTGTGGCCTATGGTGGTTATCTGATCTTCGGAGCTCCGAGCCCGTTGTTCTGGGGTGTACTGACCTGTTTCGCCACGATCATTCCGATCGTGGGAACCGCATTGATCTGGCTGCCTCTGGCCGGCTACATGGCTTTGACCGGGGCCTGGGCACCGGCCGTCGGACTGGTGCTCTACGGTACGCTGGTCGTTACGCATGTCGACAACGTGGTGCGCTTTCTGATGCAGAAGCGCATGGCACACACCCATCCGCTCATCACGATCTTCGGCGTCTTCATCGGCTTGTCGCTCTTTGGATTCATCGGGGTGATCTTCGGGCCGCTGCTTCTGGCGATGTTCGTCTACTTCGTGAATCTTTTCAAGTGCAAATACCTCGACGGCAACCGGGTCTGCCCGTGATCCGAACTTGTGTCGATCCGATCCCGTCGCAGCCGGTCCCGCGCATCGGTTCCGGGGGGACGTTCCGTGGGGAGATTTTTCGTCCCCGTTTTCTGTTGCCGATGGCCTTTGTGGGGTGTTCCGGAGGGCTTTTTTGATAAAAAGTAATCCGCAGGGTGTCTTTTTGTAAAAAATTCCTGTAAAAAAGTTGTAATTTTGTACGGCTTTATTACCTTTGTTATTGTAATAACAGTAAAATCGGAATACAAATGGCAAGAAATCTCAAAATCAGAGATCTGACGTTGCGCGACGGACAGCAGTCCTCCTTCGCAACGCGTATGAACCAGGCACAGATCGATCGTTGCCTGCCGTTCTACAAGGATGCGAATTTCTATGCAATGGAGGTATGGGGTGGCGCCGTGCCCGACTCGGTGATGCGCTATCTGAACGAGAATCCGTGGACGCGTCTGGAGACGATCTACAAGGCCGTCGGCGACGTTTCGAAACTCACGGCACTCTCGCGTGGCCGCAACCTCTTCGGCTATTCGCCCTATACGGACGAGATCATCGACGGATTCTGCCGCAACTCGATTGCGAGCGGTCTGGGCATCATGCGTATTTTCGATGCGCTGAACGATGTCGACAACGTGAAATCCACGGTGAAATATGTCAAACAGTATGGCGGGATTGCGGATTGCGCCGTCTGCTACACGGTAGACCCGAAATACCCCGAACTGAGCTTCTGGGACAAACTCAAGGGCAAACGGAATCCGGCTCCGGTCTTCACCGATGCCTACTTCCTGGACAAGGCGCGTCAGATGGCCGCCCTGGGTGCCGACATGATCACGATCAAGGACATGTCGGGTCTGATTCCTCCGCGCCGCGTCGCTACGCTGGTCAAACTCTTCAAGCAGAACCTCTCGATCCCTGTCGATTTCCACACCCACTGTACGCCGGGTTATGGACTGGCTTCGGTGCTTTCGGCGATCGTGGCCGGCGTGGACATCGTCGATACGAACTGCTGGTACTTTGCCGAAGGTACGGGAGCTCCGGCCATCGAGTTGGTTTATGTTTTCTGCAAGAAGCTGGGAATCGATCTGGGTGTCAACATGGAGGCCGTTGCGAAGATCAATACGCAGCTGCGTGAGATCCGCAAGGAGCTCAACCAGTCGGTCTTCGGCGTGGAGAAACCCGAGCCGAAACCGTTCAACCCGCTGACGGATACGCTGCCCAAGGAGATCGATGCGCTGTTCGACCGCGCTATCCAGGCTGCTCAGGCCGACGATGAGGCCGCTACGATCGATGCCTGCCGCAAGATCGAGGCCTATTTCGGCTTCCCGGCTCCGAACGAACTGGTGCAGAAGGCCGAGATCCCGGGCGGTATGTATTCGAACATGGTTGCGCAGCTCAAGCAGCTCAAGGCCGAGGAGATCCTGCCGCGGGCCATGGAGTTGATTCCGACGGTTCGTCTGGCTGCAGGTCTTCCGCCTCTGGTAACTCCGACGTCGCAGATCGTGGGAGCTCAGGCCGTGAACTGCGCGCTGGATGAGAAGGCCGGGCGCCCGATGTATACGAACAAGTCGTCGCAGTTCGTGGGACTGGTGAAGGGTGAATACGGCAAAACGCCGGTGGAGATCGATCCGGAATTCCGGTTCAAGATCTGCGGTGTGCGTGAGGAGACCCCTTACGACACGTCGAAGTATCGGATGCAGCCCAATCCCGAACTTCCGGAGGCCGGAGGCGTGAAGCTGGCCGCCAATGAGAAGGAGGTGCTGCTGCTGGAGCTGTTCCCGCTTGTGGCGAAGGGCTTCCTGACGAACGAGAAGGTGAAGGCTTACGAGGCGTCGAAGGCTGCTACAGTGGTTGAAGAGAAGGCTGCCGAGCCCGAAGAGGCCCCGATTGTGATCACGGGCAAGGCCGTGACGGCACCGCTGCCGGGACGTGTGATCGAACTGAAGGTGAAGATCGGCGACAAGGTAAAGGCTGGCGATGAGGTGCTGGTTCTGGAAGCGATGAAGATGGAGAACTCCATTACAACCGATTATGCCGGAGAGGTGAAGCAGATTTTCGTCAGCGAAGGCCAGAATGTGCCTACGGATGCTCCGCTGGTCGACATCGGATGATCTTCTCCGAGTCGGTTACGGCTCTAAAAACGAATCCGTCCACAATAATCGTTGTGGACGGATTTTTTATGTGGGGATTCCTGCGGAGGCCGGGTTGTTCATGTTTCGGATTGGAGCCATTTGTCCTTTCCGGACGGGGCTGTTTGACCTGTTTCAGACCGGACTGTTTTTCCCCGTTCCAGCCCCCCCCCTCCGTTTCTGCCTTGCGCTCTCCGGTTCGAAGTTGCAGGTTTACCCCTCCCTTCGGTTTGAGGAGATTGCGGAATTCTATCCTTCTTCAGTTTGCGGAGTTGGAGGAATCATGCCCTCCCCCTTGGTTTGAGGAGATTGCAGAATTCGCGGTCCCTTCCGGTTTGCGAGGTTGCCCCTCCCTCTGGTTTGCGGAGATTGCGGAATTTACGACCCCTCCCAGTTTGCGGAGACTACGGAATTCACCCCCCCCTCCCTTGGGTTATTTGAAGAAAATCGAGGAGATCTCCTTGTAGTTGTGCACCCGCTCGATGACATTGGCGAAGATGTCTGCAACCGAAAGAACCGTGAATTTGTGCAGGTCCTTGTTGGGGTTGAGGGGAATGGTATCGGTGACGATCACCTCCTCGAGGGCGCTGTCGTTGATGCGCTCATAGGCAGGCCCCGACAGCACGGGGTGGGTGATGGCAGCCCGTACACTCTTGGCACCGCGGGACATGAGCATATCGGCAGCCATGCAGATCGTGCCGGCCGTATCGATCATGTCGTCGACAATCAGGATGTTGCGGCCCTCGACCTCACCGATGGCCGTCATCTTGCCCACGACGTTGGCCTTGGCGCGCTCCTTGTGGGAGATGATGATCGGCGTTCCGAGGTGTTTGGCATAGGTGTTGGCCCGTTTGGCGCCTCCCATGTCGGGAGCAGCGATCGAGAGATCCTCGATGTTGAGGCTCTTGATGTAGGGGACGAAGATGCCGCTGGCGTAGAGAGCATCCACGGGAACGTCGAAGAAGCCCTGGATCTGGTCGGCGTGGAGGTCCATGGTCATTACCCGGTCAACGCCTGCAGCCATCAGCAGATTGGCTACCAACTTGGCTCCGATCGGTACGCGCGGACGGTCCTTGCGGTCCTGCCGGGCCCATCCGAAGTAGGGCATCACGGCCACAACCTTGTATGCCGAAGCACGACGTGCGGCATCGATCATCATGAGCAACTCCATGAGGTTGTCCGAAGGCGGGAAGGTTGACTGGATGATGAATACCGTGCAGCCACGGATCGACTCATTGTAGCAGGGCTGGAACTCGCCGTCGCTGAAGCGCAGCACTTCGACCTGACCGAGCGTCGTGCCGAAACTGGCGGCAATCTTCTTGGCGAGGTATTCCGACCCGCGACCGGAAAAGATTTTGATTTTGTGGATAGCCATAGGTTACGAGGATTTTGACGATGCAAAGATAGGATAATAGGATGAAAAAATGCGCCCCGTGGGGCGCTAATTATCAACAAAAATTAAACTTTCAGACAAGAGTCGATAAAATCGAGAATTTCGTCGCGTCCGATTCCCTGTTCGGAGGAGCTGACCAGCATGGGCGGCAACTCCTCCCACTGCTCGGAAAGCGCACGGCGGAAGCGTTCGACGCTTTTTTCGCGCTGGGTTTTGGAGAGTTTGTCGGCCTTTGTGAAGATGATGCCGAAAGGAATGCCGTTCTCCCCGAGCATCTCGATGAAGCGCAGATCGATGCGTTGCGGCTCGAGCCGGATGTCGACCAGCACGAAGAGATAATGCATCTTTTCGCAGCGCAGCACGTAATCGGTGATGAGTTTCGAGAACTCGCCGCGCTGGATCTTCGACGTGCGGGCGCATCCGTATCCCGGAAGGTCGACCAGATACCACGTGTCATTGATCCGGAAATGGTTGATCAGTCGGGTCTTGCCGGGAGTTCCGGAGACTTTGGCCAGGCCCTGACGCCCGGTGAGCAGGTTGATCAGGGATGATTTGCCGACGTTGCTCCGCCCGATGAAGGCGATGTCCGGCAGGTTGTCCTTCGGCACCTGTGAGATCCGTTCGGAGGAGCATTTGAATTCGGCTTTCGAGATTTGCATCGGTCCGGTTTTTCGGCAAAGATAGCGTTTGTTGCGCGGATCACCAAATTCCGGGCCGCGCTTCCGTCCTGTTGCCGGATCAGCGGTGGCGGGGATAGCGGTTGTTGAAACGGTAGCCGACGCCGAGCATCAGAAAGTTGGGCATGTGGAAGTCGCGCAGACTGTATCCGATGTGGATGAAGGAGTTGTGCATCACGGCCACTTTCAGGGCCAGTATCTGGTAGAAGGACCTCAGATCGCCACCCTTGTGCAGGACGTTGACCCCCATTCCGATTCCGATGTTGAAGTAGGGCATGACAAACTCCGCCCGGGCCGATACGCCGAGGGCGATCTGCCGGTCGAATCCGGGGTTGATGGTCTCGATCTGTGCCGTGGAGGCGATTTCTGCGGACGTGTCGTCCGAGATGACGTTGGCACTTCCGTCGTAGACGCCGTCCAGGGAGACTCCGGCGCGGAACATGTAGCCGAAGTTGTACATCGGCGCGAAGTTGAATCCCACGACGGTGTAGGCATCCGGGGCGGCATATTGTTTGTCTCCGACCTCGATTCCCCTGCGTCGCCACGAGCCGAAAAGTACCAGATCGTAGCTCATGTGTCGGGGGAAGTCCGGGTCGAGAGCCCGCGCCGGAACTTCGGGTGAGCGTCGTCCGAAGTTGTAGCTCAGCCCCATCCGCCCGCCGACGGAGTTGAGTCCGGCATTGGGAAATTTGGTGTTGCCGTTGGAGAAGTGGGTGAGGGCGATACCTGCCGAGAGGTCCACCTCGCGCATGATGCGCCATTTGAGCAGAAGGTCGATGTTGAGGTAGGCGTTGACCTTCGATCCCATCATCTTGTTATAGGGATTCGTCTCGGAGTCAAAGGGTTTCCATCCGAACGAAAGTCCGAAGTTCCATTCGTAATCGAACGTCAGGCGCGGGGCAAGTCGAGCGATGCGTGCCCCCTGGAAGAGGTACAGGGCAATGGGGTTACCTACTTCGGCGGGGCGTTGGAAGTCATAGTAGGCGATTCCGAGGCCCTGGTAGGCTCCGCCGTAGATGCGGTCGGGGATTGAACCGGGCCGGAACTGGAACGAATAGCGGAAGTGTCCCGAAAGTGCCAGATCGATGGGGCGTGCCGTGCGGTTTTCGCCCTTGAGAAACGGGTTGGTAGGGAAGACATACTCGGGACGGAACTCGGCGCTGAGGCGGTGCATGAACCGATGCTCGGACCGCTGTGCCGTATCAAGGACGAAGAGGCTTCCGGTATGAAGATTTTCGGGTGGCCTCCTCCGGGGGGTATGATTCGTCGCTTTTCGGCTGCCGTCACGGTATCCGGCCTCGTATCCGGCTTCATATCCGGCCCTGTATCCGGCCAGCGAATCGCGGGATGCGGATGTCGTTTGGGCCCGGACGGAGTGTATGCCGAGGAGGATTGCTCCGGCAAGGAGCAGGATGATCCGGTTCCGAACAGATCGATTCATGGTGTGACGGTTGCGTTTTGTCGTCGAAGATACGAAAAATATCCGCATTTCCGAACGCTTTCGGGTTGCTTTTGGCGTGCGGCAGGAAAAACGCCCTCATTCTGTGACGAAGAGAGCGTTTCGTGTGATGTCGGCGCGATATCGGATGCGGCAGGGGACCCCTTGCCCCTTTCCTGCGGCCCTTCCTGCGGCCCTTCCTGCAACCTCTCTGCGGCCCTTTTTACGGCCTTCCTGCGGAGGTCTTTCCTGCGGTGGTCTTTCCTGCGGTGGTCTTTCCTGCGGTGGCCCCCCCCCTGGTGCCCCTCCCGGATCAGTAACCCAGGATGCGGAGCATGGAACGATAGGATTGCTCCTTGGCGAAAAGACGCGTGTAATATTCGTTGTTGGACTTGTCGCGGTCGATGATGATGTGTTTCGGTGCCGGGATCAGGCAGTGCTGGATGCCGCCGAAACCGCCCAGCGACTCCTGGTAGGCTCCCGTGTGGAAGAATCCGATGTATTGGGTGTTTCCGGCCTCGAGTTTGGGAAGGAAGATGGCGTTCGAGTGGCACTCGGAGTTGTAGAAGTCCTCGCTGTCGCAGGTCAGGCCTCCGAGCAGCACGCGTTGGTACTCCTTGTCCCAGTTGTTTATGGCCAGCATGATGTAGCGCTGGTTGATGCCCCAGGTGTCGGGCAGCGTGGTGATGAACGACGAGTCGATCATGTACCAGTTCTCCCGGTCGTTCTGCTGCTTCTGGTTGACGATCGAGTAGAGGGCCGCGCCGCTTTCGCCCACGGTGAAGGATCCGAATTCGGTGAAGATGTTCGGCTCTTCGATTCCGTTTCGCTGGCAGATGTTCTTGATCTGTGCGACGATCTCCTCGGTGAGGTATTCGTAGTCGTATTCGAAGTTCAGGGAGTTCTTGATCGGGAATCCGCCTCCGATGTTGAGGCTGTCGAGTTCGGGGCAGCTGGCCTTCAGCTCGCAGTAGACGTTCATGCACTTCGACAACTCGTTCCAGTAGTAGGCCGTATCCTTGATTCCGGTGTTGATGAAGAAGTGCAGCATCTTGAGCTGGAACTTCTTGCTGTTTTTGAGTTTGGCCTTGTAGAAGGCGACGATGTCGTTGTAGCGGATGCCGAGACGCGAGGTGTAGAAGTCGAATTTCGGCTCCTCCTCGCAGGCGATGCGGATTCCGACCTTGCACTTTTTGGTGAAGGCGTCCTCGAAGAGGTCGAGCTCCTCCTTGTTGTCGAGCACGGGGATGGTGTTCGTAAAGCCGTCGTTGACGAGCTGGGCGATGTTTTCGACATACTGCGGGCGTTTGAATCCGTTGCAGATGATGTAACGGTCCTTGTCGATGATGCCGCTGTCGTAGAGGGCGTTGATGATATGGATGTCGTATGCCGAGGAGGTTTCGAGATGGATATCGTTCTTCATGGCCTCTTCAAGCACGAAGGAGAAGTGACTCGACTTGGTGCAGTAACAGTAGTTGTACGACCCCTTGTAGTCGACCTTTGCCATCGCCACATTGAACATGCGTTTGGCCCGGTTGATCTGCTGGGAGATCTTCGGCAGGTAGGTAATCTTGAGTGGGGTTCCGTACTGTTTGATGAGTTCCATGAGGGGAATGTCATGGAAATTTAGCTCGTTGTCCTCGACGGAAAACTCATCCTGCGGGAAGTCGAACGACTGTTCGATCAGGTCGATGTACTTGTCTTTCATGGTCGCATTGGTGGTTTTTCGGGAATCCGGCTCGGCTACATGGCCGAAAAATGGTAAATGTAGCTCGGCTGGATTTTCCTGAATTTCGGGATGCAAAATAGGTGAATATTTTTTGTATAACCAACACTTTGCCGGATTATTTTGAAAAAGCCGGCCATATTTTGCTTTTTTCTCCGAAAAAGGGTATTTTTGGAGCCGGATTCAATGGACATTTTAGATAGTTTCGATTGTGCTGGTATCTGTTTTAACGCAATATCTGGAGTCGCATAAACGGCTTGTGGTGCCGCAGCTCGGCGCATTCATCGTCAAGGAACCGGGACGCAGCGTCCTCTTTTCGGAGTTGCTCAAGCGGGACGACGGGGTGTTGCGGGGTTTGTTGCGCGAACGGGGTCTGAGCGATGTGGAGGCTGCCGGGGAGATCGACCGGCTGGTCTTCGAGGTGCGTCATGCCGTGGAACACGGCGGGGAGTTTCGCCTGGAGGGGTTCGGGACGCTGAAGCCGGGGCCCAACGCCACGATTGCGTTCCATTATGATCCGCAGGCTGTCGCGGAACCGGCGGCGGAAGCTGATGCAGCCCCGGCGGAGTCTCCGGCGCATAAGGCGTCCGCGGAGGCGCGCGAAACGGAGCCGTCGCCGTCCGCCATGCCGCACGGAAAGGCATCGCGGCCGCAGCATGCGTCGCAACTGCATCCCGAGCAGGTTGCCGAAGCGGTGCGGAACGCTTTTGCCGAGCCGCACGTGTCTCGCTCGGCGAAGATGAATCCCGATCCTTCGGTGCGGGGGCTTCGTTACGGCAAGCCGCCCAAGAATACCGATGCCTATACGTATGTGGACCGTGCGCCGCGCCGCCGGGCCGACTGGTTCATCTGGATCGGCGTGCTTGTAGCGGTTCTGGCGCTGGGGGCCATCGCCTTCGGCCTGTGGCATGATGCCCGCGAACAGCGGGCCGAAACGGAGTACATCGAACTGCCCGCCGTACCGCAGCCGGAAACGGCGGAGGACGCGGAATCCGTACCTTCCACGGCCCAATGAGGCCTCCGGCAGGATCCGTATTGCGCGGCTCGAGTTTTTTTCGGAAGCGGCGCAATCAACGGCATCACCGGACCGTTTGCCGATAGGCGGACCGCGACGGCCCGGATGCATGAAAACCGCCCGAATGACCCGGCTGCCCGAAAAACGCCCGAACAGAGAGAAAAATGACAGAAATAACGACCGTAAAACAACGCTTCGGCATCATCGGCACCTCCCCCTTGCTGGACAGGGCGCTGGAGGTCGCCCTGCGTGTGGCCCCCACCGATCTGACGGTGTTGGTCACGGGGGAGAGTGGTGTGGGCAAGGAGTTTTTCCCGCAGGTGATCCACGCCTACTCTTCGCGCAAACACAACAAATACATCGCCGTAAACTGCGCGGCCATTCCCGAAGGAACGATCGATTCCGAACTTTTCGGACATGAAAAGGGGGCCTTTACCGGGGCTGTTGAAGCCCGCAAGGGGTATTTCGAGGAGGCCGACGGCGGAACGATCTTCCTGGACGAGGTGGCCGAACTGCCTCATTCGACGCAGGCGCGTCTGCTGCGTGTGCTGCAGACCGGCGAATTCATCCGGGTGGGCTCCTCGAAGGTCCAGAAGACCAACGTGCGTGTGGTTGCCGCCACGAATGTTCATCTTTCCGAGGCCATTGCCGCGGGCCGTTTCCGCGAAGACCTCTACTATCGGCTGGCAACGGTGCCCATCTCGGTTCCGGCGCTGCGCGAACGCCCCGAGGATATTCCGTTGCTGTTCCGCAAATTCGCCGCGGATGTGGCCGTGCAGTATCGCATGCCGGCCGTGACGCTCGACGATGCGGCACGCGAAATGCTTAAGAATTACTACTGGCGGGGCAACATCCGCCAGTTGAAGAACGTTGCCGAACAGATCTCGGCGATCGAACAGGTCCGGGTCATCACCCCCGAGGTGCTGTCCAAATACCTGCCTGTACAGGAGGGGGCCTCGGCCATGGCGGCGGCCGGCGCTCCGCGTATGGGCGACGATACGATGTCGACCGAACGCGAACTGCTCTACAAGGTGCTCTTCGACATGCGGGCCGACATCAACGACCTGAAGCGCATGATGGCGGAGTTGATCCGCAACGGAGGTGTGACGGCATCCGAACCGGTTCGTGATATCCGGGGGCTGCTGCCGACCTCGACCCAGAGCCGCTACGTTCCGGCTGTACAGACTCCGGGAGCCTACGGACAGCCTGCCGGTCCGGCTTTCGGACAGCCCGCAGGCACCTTCGGCTCCTCGTCGGCACCGCTCTACGAACAACCCTCGACGCCGGTTTATGCCGAGAGCGAGGAGGTGACGGACGAGCCGCCCCGCGAGAAGACCAAGGCCGACATGCAGCGCGAGCAGATCATCCGGGCGCTGAAGCGCAACAACGGACGCCGCCGTGAGGCCGCTGCCGAGTTGTTCATGTCGGAACGTACGCTGTACCGTAAAATCAAGGAGTTGGGCATCGAGGATGTCTGACGCATGAAATATATGAAATACGACATGTTGAAACGCAGGAATCTGAAACGCCTTGTAGCCGTGCTGGGAGTTTGTCTGTTGGCCGGCTGCGGGGTGTCGATCAAATATTCGCTGTCGGGAGCCTCGATTCCTCCCGATGCCAAGACCTTCTCGGTGGCCTACTTCCCGAACAACGCCACGATGGTCTCGCCGATTCTGAGCTCGACGCTCACCGATGCGCTGGTGGACATGTTCTCGCGCCGCACGCGGCTCATGCAGGTCGACGAAGGGGGTGATTTCGCCTTCGAGGGGGAGATCACGAACTACACCTCGACGACCTCTTCGGTCTCGAGCGACGACTACGCGTTGCTGAACCGCCTGACGATTACCGTCAAGGTGCGCTTCACGAACGCCCTGGATGAGAAGGCGTCATGGAACCGGACCTTCTCGGCCTACGAAGACTACGAGTCGACGCAGCTGCTGACCGAGGTCGAGGGAACGCTCATCCCCGAGATCGTCGACAAGATCGTGACGGATATTTTCCAGGCTTCGGCCTCCAACTGGTAATCGGAATGGGGAATCTGAAAGAGTTTCTGACGGCGGCCGCGGAAGCAAGGGGCGGTCTCGATGCGGCGATTGCCGCGATGCCGTGGTTCGTGCCGTGGCGGGTGTTGCGCGCGCAGCGGACGGGAGAGGCGGATCCGGTTGTGACGCTGTTGGCGCCCTGGCGCTCCGAGAGTTTGCTGTGCCGTGAGGAGGTGGATGCCGCCTCCATGCTCCGTCGCTCTTCCGATGAGATCATCGACACGTTCCTTCAGGAGCGGGATCTGCGGATCGTGGCCCGGGAGGATGAACCCGAAGGGGAGGTTCGTTTGGAGCCCGATTTGGAGGACGACGACGAGGTTGTCAGCGAGGAGCTTGCCGAAATCTATCTTGCCCAGGGGCTTCGGGAGCGTGCTGCAGCGATTTATCGCAAATTAAGTTTGCTAAATCCCGAAAAAAGTGTTTACTTTGCCGAGCTAATTCGCAAAACGCAGAACAATAATTAAAATTTGACGATATGTTATACACGATTTGCATTGCGCTGATCCTCGTAGCGAGTGTGTTGGTTATTCTCGCGGTATTGGTGCAGAACCCCAAGAGCGGTATGGCCGCGAACTTTGGAGCCTCGAACCAGGTGATGGGAGTCCGTGAGACGACGCACTTCCTGGAGAAGTTCACGTGGGCAATGGCCATTACCATTCTGGTATTGAGCCTGGTAGCTACGCTGGCAATGGACCGTTCGAAGGTTGCCGAGAGCAATTCGGAGGTTGCCAAGGATGCGAAGGCCCTGCAGGAGCGGGTTCTTGAAACGGAGGTTCCGGCTGCGATTCCTCAGGCCGAGATTCCTGCCGCTGAAACTCCTGCCGAGACTCCTGCCGCTGAGACTCCTGCTGCCGAATCCGCCGAATAACCCCGGAGGGGCTGGCACCGAAGAGGGGTGACAAGCCGGAACCGATCCTGAGAGAGCGAGGGGGGGGAGGAAAAGAGAAATTTTTTAGTGAGACGGAACGGAGGCGGACGAGCTTTGACAACAAGACGGAAGAGCCTTGACAACGAGACGGACGAACCTTGACGACGAGACGGACGAGCCTTGATAACAGCCTCGAATAACGAACATCCGAGCCCGAACCCCCATAAAAGAGATCGGAAAAAATCTGACCTTCTCATAACCTCCTGCCGTTGATCGTGATAACGACGGAATCTGTCATCTGAATAAAAAGATCGTGGTTTTTCCACGATCTTTTTGTTTTTACACTCCGCCAATACGGATTTTTTCAATTTTCTGAGAATACTCCCGACTTTTTGCGCGCCGATCGCAATATCTTTGCTATCTTTGTTCTCGATTATTCTAAATCAAACTTACATATCGATGAACTTCAAAATCCTTTTCAATGTGGTTCCGGCCCTCTTCTTGGCGGGGTGTGCCGGAAACGGAGGCGGTTCGAAAGACCTCGCTCCGTACCAGAATGAGACTCTTTCGCTCGAAGAGCGCGTCGAGGACGCCCTGTCGCGCATGACGCTCGAGGAGAAGGTCGCGGTTCTGCATGCGCAGTCGAAATTCTCGTCGGCAGGAGTTCCGCGGCTGGGCATTCCCGAGTTGTGGTGTACGGACGGCCCGCACGGTATCCGCCCCGAAGTGCTGTGGGACGATTGGGATCAGGCCGGCTGGACGAATGACTCCTGTACGGCCTTCCCGGCCCTGACGTGCCTTGCCGCAACGTGGAATCCCGAGATGTCGGCCCTCTATGGCAAGTCGATCGGCGAAGAGGCCCGCTACCGCGAAAAGGATGTGCTGCTGGGCCCGGGCGTGAACATCTACCGTACGCCGCTCAACGGCCGGAACTTCGAATATATGGGTGAGGATCCCTACCTGGCTTCGCGCATGGTGGTTCCCTACGTGCAGGAGGTGCAGAAGAACGGCGTTGCCGCCTGCGTGAAGCACTTCGCGTTGAACAACCAGGAGACGAACCGCCAGTCGGTCAATGTTGTCGTCGACGACCGGGCGCTGTACGAGATCTACCTGCCGGCCTTCAAGGCTGCGGTTCAGGAGGGCGGAGCATGGTCGGTGATGGGCTCCTACAACAAATACAAGGGTGAGCACTGCTGCCACAACCAGTATCTGCTGAACGGCATCCTGAAGCGCGACTGGGGCTTCGACGGGGTGGTGATCTCCGACTGGGGCGGAGCCCACGACACGAAACAAGCCGTGGAGAACGGGCTGGATCTGGAGTTCGGATCGTGGACCAATGGCCTGGACTGGGGCGCCAGCAACGCCTACGACAACTACTACCTGGCGCATCCCTATCTGGAGTTGCTGAAGAAGGGCGAGGCTGACGAGAAGACGCTCGACGACAAGGTTCGTCGGGTTCTGCGTCTGATCTTCCGCACGGCGATGAACACCCGCAAACCTTTCGGGTCACTGAATTCTCCCGAGCATCTGGCTGCGGCACGACGGATCGCCGGCGAGGGAATGGTTCTGTTGAAGAACGAGGGTGGAGTCCTTCCGCTGGATCCCGCCGCAACGAAACGCCTGCTCGTTGTGGGAGAGAATGCCGTGAAGATGATGACCGTCGGCGGCGGTTCGTCGTCGCTCAAGGTGCGCCACGAGTGCCTGCCGCTGGAGGGAATCCGCACGGCCGCGGAGGCTGCGGGTTGCGAGGTTGCCTTCGAACGCGGGTATGTCGGGGATCTCCGCACCGAGTTCGACGGCGTGAATTCGGGACAGGATCTTTCCGAAACGCGCAGTGAGGAGCAGTTGATCGCCGATGCGGTTGCAGCTGCGAAGGAGGCTGATGCGGTGATCTTTGTCGGCGGTTTGAACAAGAGCCGCCATCAGGACAGTGAAGGTTCCGATCGGGAACAGTACGGACTTCCCTACGCACAGGATCGCGTGATCGAAGCATTGTCAGCTGCGAATCCGCGGCTCGCGGTGGTGCTCGTCTCGGGCAATGCCGTAGCGATGCCGTGGCTCGACCGGGTTCCGGCCGTTCTGGAGGCGTGGTTCTCGGGTTCGGAAACCGGCAATGCGCTGGCCGACGTGCTGTTCGGCAAGGTGAACCCTTCGGGCAAACTGCCCTTCACCTTCCCGGTGCGCCTGGAGGACAACGGCGCGCACGCTATGGGCGAGTTCCCGGGCGGGGATTCGGTGCGCTACAACGAGAGCATCTTCGTGGGATACCGCTGGCACGATGCGAAGGCGATCCGTCCGCTCTTCGCCTTCGGTCACGGTTTGAGCTATACGACCTTCGAGGTTGAGAACGTGAAGGCCGACCGCATGTCGCTCTCCGCAAAGGGAACGCTTCGCGTGACGGCCGACGTGACGAATACGGGCGATCGTGCCGGAGCCGAGGTGGTGCAGCTCTATGTCGGCGACGAGGAGTCGACGCTGCCGCGACCGGTCAAGGAGCTGAAGGGCTTCGAGAAGGTGATGCTCGAGCCGGGCGAGACCCGGACCGTGGCCTTCGAGATCACGCCCGAGGCTTTGAGCTACTACGACGACACGAAGGGTGAGTGGACGGCCGAGCCGGGTGCCTTCACGGCCTTTGTGGGTGTCGCTTCGGATGATATCCGCGGAAGTGTGAATTTCACGTTGGAATAGTCCCGGAGCCGATTGCCGGGAGCCGAATGCCCCGATTGACAAAACGAGATCCGCAGCCCGAGAGGGCCGCGGATCTCGTTTTTGTGGAAGGAACGGGAGCCCGAAATCTTCCGAGACCGGGACTATCTGCCCCGATACATCTCGTCGTAATACTTCTCGTAGTCTCCGGAGGTGATGTTGTCCATCCAGGCCTGGTTGTCGAGATACCAGCGCACGGTCTTCTCGATGCCCTCCTCGAACTGCAGCGAGGGCTCCCAACCCAACTCACGCTGCAGCTTTGACGAATCGATCGCATAACGCATGTCGTGACCCGGACGGTCCGTTACATAGGTGATCAGATCCAGATCCTCGCCCTCCGTGCGGCCCAACAAACGATCGACCGTCTTGATGACGACCTTGATCAGATCGATGTTTTTCCACTCGTTGAATCCGCCGATGTTGTAGGTCTCGGCCACCTTGCCGCGATGGAAAATCAGGTCGATGGCCCTTGCGTGGTCCTCGACGTAGAGCCAGTCGCGGACGTTCTCGCCTTTGCCGTAGACGGGCAGCGGCTTGCGGTGGCGGATATTGTTGATGAACAGCGGAATCAGCTTCTCCGGGAACTGATAGGGCCCGTAGTTGTTCGAGCAGTTGGTCACCAGCGTCGGCATGCCGTAGGTGTCGTGATAGGCCCGGACGAAATGGTCGCTCGAGGCCTTCGATGCCGAGTAGGGGCTGTGGGGATTATACTTCGTTGTTTCGTAGAAGAACTCCGTGCCGTAGGCCAGATGGTGTTCCGACGACGAGGCGGTCGTTGTAAAGGGAGGTTCGACGCCCTCGGGATGGCTCAGCTCCAGGGCTCCGTAGACCTCGTCGGTGGAGATGTGGTAGAAGAGTTTTCCCTCGAACCGCTCGGGACGTGACTCCCAATAGCGGCGTGCGGCCTCGAGCAGCGAGAGCGTTCCCAGGACGTTCGTGCGGGCGAAGGTGAAGGGATCACGGATCGAACGGTCCACATGGCTTTCGGCCGCCAGGTGGATGATTCCGTCGATCTCGTAGCGCTGCATCAACTCCCCGACGGCCTCGAAATCGCAGATGTCGCCCCGGACGAAGGTGTAGTTCGGCGCCTGTTCGATGTCGCTGAGGTTGGCCAGATTGCCGGCATAGGTCAGTTTGTCGAGGTTGATGATCCGGTAGTCGGGGTACTTCGTGACGAAGAGCCGCACGACATGCGAGCCGATGAATCCGGCGCCGCCCGTGATGAGAAGGTTGCGTTTGTATGCCATAGTTCGATCGTTGTTATTGTTCTTTGGTTGTATTTTGAGCCAGTTTCAGGATTTTGTCCACATAGTTGTCCCACGTATAATGTTCCGTACGGCGATGGGCTTCGAGACACATCGCCTCGTAATGGGGATTGTCGAGAACTTCCCGCAGGCTCCGGTACAGACATTCGGGCATGAATTCCCGGTTGTAGGCCCCGAATGCCGGGGCATTTCCGAATTCCGCGACGAAATCCCCGTAGGGCGCCACGATGACCGGCGTGTAGAAAAACATCGCCTCGATGGTCGAGGAGTATCCACCCCAGACCATGGTGGGGTTGACGAATACGGAGGCATTCAGCAGCAGTTCGTAATAGCGCCGGCGCTCCGGTTCGTGGTCCTTCTTCAGATAGCCGTGGAAGGTGACGTGCGGCGGGATCTGCACGTCGGAGAAGTGGTCGGCATGCATTCCGATCACATCCAGTCCGTATTCGGGATCCTCCTTCTGCAGTCGGCGGAAAGCCTCCAGAAGCAGCCGGCATCCCTCTTCGTATTTCCGGCCGCCGATGAAAAGGAGGCGTTTGGCGCCTTTTTTCCGGGGAATGATCTTTTCGGGAAGCAACACTCCGTCGTAAAGGTTGTTGACGACATTGCTCCCCAGGTGGTGGATGTTTGCCGCGGGGAGCCTCTCCCTCATCGAGCGGGCGCATTCCGGAAAGAGCGAGACGACCGCTCCGGCCGAAGAGATGGCCTCGGCCTGCCATTGGACATACCGCTGCTCAAAGGGATACAGGGCGCGTTTCAGCCGCTCCGCAATGAGTATTTCGTAGGTCCAGTCGCTGAAGAGCAGCGTCGGGATCCCGTTGAACGGGTTCCAGAAGTCGAAACAGGTGAAGATGCACAGGTCGGCCTTGTCGTATCGCTTTACCGCACGGCGGATCTTGCGGAACGCCCCTCTTCTGTATAACGGAGTCCGGAGGTATCCGTATGCGTGCCCCGGGAAGAAGAGCGGGTAGATCCACTTGATGAATTCGTTGCAGAGCCACACCCAGGGCCCCTGTCTGAACAGTCGGACTCTCCGCACCCGAATGCCCTTCTCTTCGAGAGCCCGGGTGAACAGATAGGGAACGTTGCTCCAGGTCGAGGCTTTCGTCGAATCACCATAGCTGAAGAAGATCACCTCTTTGATTGCCGGTGTCATGCTTGCCTGCGGAGGTTGTCCATACAGATCTTGAGCGAATCGACCCAATAGGGGATCCTGATGCCGAACGTCTCCTTGATCCTGGTCTTGTCCAGCACGGAGTAGGCCGGACGCTTGACCGGACTGGGGAACTCGTCGCTGTGGCAGGGCTGGATGTCGCACGATGTATTCCCGGCCAGTGCGGCAATCATCTTCGTAAAGTCGAACCACGAGCAGACCCCCTCGTTCGAGTAGTGGTAGATGCCGCCTTTGGCATACCCCTGCGTCGTGTCGCCGGCCGCATAATCGTCGAGGACCGTCCGGATCGCCTGCGCCAGATCATAGGCATAGGTCGGCGTGCCGGCCTGGTCGAACACGACCTTCAGCTGCGGTTTGGTCGACGTGAGGTTGAGCATCGTCTTGACGAAGTTCCGCCCAAACTCCGAATAGAGCCACGCCGTACGCAGAATGACATACTTGCACCCCGTGGCGAGGATATGCTGTTCGCCCTCGAGTTTGGTCCGTCCGTAGACCCCGGTTGGAGTTCCCTTCTGCTCCTCCCGGCAAGGCGTATTGTAGGGATCGCCGCCGAAGACATAATCCGTCGAGATGTGGATCAACAGTCCGTTCACCTCCTTCATGGCCCGGGCCAGATTGCGGGGCGCCTCGGCATTCAACACCCGGCAGAAAGCCTCGTCGCTCTCCGCCTTGTCGACATTCGTATAGGCGGCACAGTTGACCACGCAGTCGATGCGCTCCTCCCGGACGATACGGCGGATGGCCTCCGGATCGGTGATGTCGAGCAGGGTCGTCTGCACACCTTCCGCCTCGACGACATCCGTAAAGACGAATTCGTGTTCCGTCTCCCGGCCGACGATACGCATTTCACGCCCCAACTGCCCGTTGGCCCCCGTTACAAGAATCTTCATCGCCTAATAGAGTTTTTCGTTATAGTCAAAAAGCCACTCGGCATCGCGCAGACGGCTGTGGTGGCGGTCCTTCTCCGAAAGGAGGACCTTGTCCGTCGGAATCCGCCAGTCGATCCCCAGATCGGGATCATCCCAGGCCAACGCCCCCTCCGACTGCGGGGCATAGAAGTTGTCGCACTTGTACTGGAAGATCACCTCGTCGGTCAGCACGCTGAAGCCATGGGCAAAACCGCGCGGGATGAAGAACTGCCGATGGTTCTCTTCGGAGAGTTCCACGGCGACATGCTGCCCGAAGGTCGGCGAGCCCCGGCGGATATCCACCGCCACATCCAATACGGCACCCTTGATCACCCGCACGAGTTTCGACTGTGCATGAGGCGGTTTCTGGAAATGCAGCCCGCGGAGCACGCCGTAGCTCGATTTCGATTCGTTGTCCTGTACGAACACTGTCCGGCAGACCTTTTCCTGAAAATCACGCTGTGAGAACGACTCGAAGAAATAGCCGCGGTCGTCGCGGAACAGACGGGGTTCGATGATCACCACACCGTCGATTTTTGTCTTGATTACTTCCATCTCTGTATATTCGGAATCCGTATCAGTCGAGATTGCTTCGCCCGGTCTGTCCCAGTTCGTCGACCACCTTCAGCAGGTATTGCCCGTACTGGTTCTTCAGCATCGGCCGGGCCAGTTCACGCATCTTGTCGGCCGTAATCCACCCCTTGCGATAGGCGATGCCCTCCAGACAGGCGATCTTCAGCCCCTGCCGTTTTTCGATCACCTCCACATAGGTCGAGGCTTCGGCCAGCGAATCGTGCGTCCCGGTGTCGAGCCATGCGAAGCCGCGCCCGAGGGTCTGAACCTTCAGCTCACCGTCCTTGAGGAACCACTGGTTCACCGACGTGATCTCCAGTTCTCCGCGGGCCGACGGCTTGATGTTCTTGGCCACATCGACCACCTTGTTGGGATAGAAGTAGAGCCCCACGACGGCATAGTTGGATTTGGGTTTGGCCGGTTTCTCCTCGATCGAGAGGCAGTTGCCCTCGCTGTCGAACTCCGCCACACCGTAGCGTTCGGGGTCGCTGACCCAATAGCCGAAGACCGTAGCCTTGCGGTCCTCCTCGGCGGCCCTGACGGCCTCGTGCAGCATCGCCGAGAAACCGTTTCCGTTGAAGATGTTGTCGCCGAGCACCAGGCAGACCGAGTCGTCTCCGATGAACTTCTCGCCGATCAGAAAGGCCTGGGCCAGTCCGTCGGGCGAGGGCTGCTCGGCATATTCGAAGCGGACCCCGAAGTCGGAACCGTCTCCCAACAGGCGTTGGAAACCGGGCAGGTCGGCCGGCGTCGAGATGATCAGAATCTCCCGGATCCCGGCCAGCATCAGCACCGAAATCGGGTAATAGATCATCGGTTTGTCGAAGATGGGAAGCATCTGCTTGCTGACCCCTTTCGTAATCGGGTAGAGACGCGTGCCGGATCCTCCGGCCAGAACGATGCCTTTCATAAGCGGAAATTCTTGATTCAGTCTGACAAAGATAGTTTTTTATTTTCGTTTGGGAAAATATTTGTCGCTCTTCTCCTTCGGCCGGGATCGGGGCCCGGTTTTTGCGGATGCCGCATGGACCGGCACCATCCCGAACCGGCTTCGGAATGGCATTGGCGGCAATGGAATCACGCATGCAGAAAAACGATCCGACGACCCTGCTGTTCGACCTGCTCCGAGAGGCGCTGTGGCACACTGCCGGGGCGTCCCTCTGCTTGGCGTCGTATGATGCCGCGGAGTGGGAGCGCCTCTTCCGGCTTGCCGTCCGACAAGGGGTGGCCGCTGTGGTTTGGGAGGTTGTCGAACGCCTTCCTGCCGAACTGCAGCCGCCCCGGGCGCTGCGCCTGCGCTGGGCCTTCGAAACCGGACGGATCGAACGGCGTTGGCAACGGCAGCGGCGTTGTGTGGCGCGTCTGGCGGCGTTTTATGCCCGGCACGGGATCCGGATGATGTTGCTCAAGGGGTATGGTCTGAGTCTCTGTTATCCCGTTCCGGAACATCGTCCGTGCGGCGATGTCGACATCTGGCTCTTCGGACGCCAGGCCGAGGCCGATGTGCTGATTACCCGCGAGTGGGGGATTGCGGTCGATACGGGCAAGGAGCACCATACGACCTTTCGCCTCGACGACATCCCCGTCGAGAATCACTACGATTTTCTCGATACCTTCACCCATGCCTCGAATCGCCGGCTCGAGCTGCTGCTCAAAAGGCTGGCCGCACGGCCCGTAGCGTCGGTTCCGGTTGCCGATACGCGGGTTTATCTTCCTTCGGCAACCTTCCAGGCGCTCTTTCTGCTGCGTCATGCCGCCGGACACTTCGCCGCATGCGGAATCGGGGTGCGGCACTTGGTGGACTGGACGCTCTTCGTGGCCCGCAGCCACGACCGTATCGACTGGCCGCTGGTCGAGCGTGCCGTCCGCGAATCGGGTATGGAGACCTTTACGCAGTGTTTCCGGGCGTTGTGCGTCGAACATCTGGGGCTGGACGAAACGTGGATGCCGCCCCTTCGTCGGAATCGGCCCCTCGAACGCCGCATGCTGCAGGCCCTGCTGAATATCAGCCTTTCGCCCGACATTCCGGCAAACCGACTGCACGGCATCTGGTTTCGGTTGCGGCGCTGGTGGTCGTTCCGTTGGATGCGCCGCATGGTCTACGACGAAGGGCTTGCGAAGAGTTTTCTACGGATGTCTTGGAGCCATCTCAGGCGCCATCTGCCTCCGCTCCGCAATCGGGAGGAGGCGGACCGCATCCGCCGGGCAACCCGGATCTGAGCAAGGATTCAGCCCGGAGCCAGCGCAGTCCGACCCGGAGCCAGCGCAGTCCGACCCGAAGCCAGTTCAGTCCGACCCGAAGCCAGTTCAGCCCGACCCGGAATCAGCCCCGCCCCGCCCGAAACCAGCCCAGCCCAGTCCAGCCCCGCCAGCTCGACCCGGCCATCCCCGGACCCAATGCGAACTTGGATCCGGAACCAGCGTGGGCCCGATCCCGGAGCCAGCCCAGTCCGACCCGGAATCAGCCCAGTCCAGTCCCGCCAGCTCGACCCGGCCAGCTCCGGACCCAGTGCGAACTTGGATCCGGAACCAGCGTGGGCCCGATCCCGGCCCCAGCGTGACTCCGACCCGCCCGTCTCGGTCTCTCCCCTCAAATACACCCCATGCTTTGCGCCACAAAAAAGCGGCGCCCGGAATCTCCGGACGCCGCAGGGCACAAAAAAAGGGTGAGCTACTTGCATCGCACCGCTACAACCGCATACCCTTGCTCGATTCCTCGCCTGGGGGATTCTGCAGGAGCTGGTCGTGTAAGACTCACCCGGGGAGCAAAAGTAGGAATATTTTCCTATCTTTGCAAAAAAATTGTGCGAAATGCAGAAAAAAAACTGGCTCCGTATCTCTCTGGCCGGATTCGTGCTGGTCGCAGCCGTCGCCGGAACGGCTCTTGTTCAGTTCAAGGGAAACGCCGTGGTGCGAGAACACGAACTCTTCGTAAGTGCACGGGCCTCCTACCAGACCCTGACCGATTCGCTGATGCCTGTGATCCGTCATCATGCCGCTTTCGGAATCTATGCCCGGCGACTCGGCCTGGCGCAGAGTTTCAAGCCCGGACACTATGTGCTGCGCCCCGGCATGAACGTCATCGAGATCGTGCGGATGCTCAAACTCGGAGTTCAGACGCCCGTTCGGGTGACGATCCAGAACGTGCGGACTCCGGCCCAACTGGCCCAACGCCTCTCCCGACAGCTCGATGCCGATTCGACGGCCTGGATGGCGGCGCTGACCTCGAAACAGCTGGCCGGGGAGGTGGGCTTCGACAGCGTGACGCTCTTTTCGATGTTCATTCCCGACACCTATGAATTCTATTGGACGGTTTCGCCGCAGGACTTCGTGCATCGCATGAAACGCGAATACGACCGTTTCTGGACTCCGGAGCGGGATGCACGGCGGCAGCGCAGCGGATTGAGCCGCCTGGAGGTGATGACCCTGGCCTCGATCGTCTATGAGGAGACGCGCAAGACGGACGAAATGCCCCGCATCGCCGGAGTCTACATCAACCGCCTGCGCCGAGGAATCCCCTTGCAGGCCGATCCCACGGTGAAGTACGCCATGCAGGACTTCGCCCTGCGCCGCATCCTCTACAAACACCTCAAATACCCCTCGCCCTACAATACCTATGTGAACAAGGGGCTGCCGCCCTCGCCGATCTGCATGCCGGGGAAGAATGCCATCGAGGCGGTTCTCGATTTCGAGAAGCATGATTATATCTTCTTCTGTGCCCGACCGACGTTCGACGGCTATCACAACTTCGCCCGGACGCTGAGCGAACACAATCGCAATGCCCGAGCCTATAGTGCCGAACTGAATCGGCGAAAGATAAAATAATTTTCTTATCTTTGCGATCCCATGCTGGTGAAGATCTATGGACAGAACCCTTCGGAGAGGGAGTTGAGGCGGGTCGTGGAGGCCCTGGAGCACGATGGAATCGTGATCTATCCCACCGACAGCGTCTATGCCTTCGGGTGTTCGCTGCGCTCGGCCAAGGCCGTGGAGCGCCTGCGGCGTCTGCGGGGGCGTGGGGAGGGACCTCTGAGTGTAGTTTTCGACAACATCGCCCAGGTCTCCGAATATTGCCGGGTAGACAATGCAACGTTCCGGATCCTGAAGCGCAACCTGCCGGGGCCCTTCACCTTCCTGCTGCCGGCCTCGTCGCGAGTGCCGGACAAGGCGCTGGAGCGGCGCCGCACGATCGGCATCCGGATTCCGTCGCATCCCGTGGCGCGGGCCGTTGTCGAGGCGCTCGGCTGCCCGATGATTACGGCGTCGGTCAAGGACGACGACCAGGTGGTCGAATACACGACCGATCCCGAACTGATCGAGGAGCGTTACGGCCGCGAGGTGGCGCTGGTTATCGACGGGGGAATGGGCGACAATGTTCCCACGACGGTGGTGGATCTCACGGGTGATGAGCCGGAGATCCTTCGCGAGGGCAAGGGTGAATTGCAGTAGCGGGACCGGAGGTGCATAATAAAAAAGGTGCTCCTTAGAAAGAAAAAAGTTAAAAAAGAGGATAATGGAAAAGACGAATTTCTGGAACGATGCCGCACGTTATGGCGTGATCATGGCCTTGGTGGCGATCGTCTTCGATACGCTGGGATTCTACACGCAGCATGCGCTGGTGTCGCTGGTGTCGCTGCTGCTGTTCGTGCTGCTGCTGACGTGGTTCATGAAACTCCGTGTCGCGCAGTACGGCACCAACGGTTACGGTTACGGCAAGTGCCTGGGTTTCATGGTGGGGGTGATGCTCTGCGCAGGCTTCATCGAAGGGGCCTACATGAGTGCCGCTGCCAACTGGCTCTTTGCCGCGAAATACGACGCCATGATGAGCCAACAGATCGGACTGCTCGAAAATACCGGACTCTACACCACCGACCAGCTGGATCTGATGGCCCGCTGGCTGCGCTCTCCGCTGTGGCTGATCTTCGGATCGATGGTCGGTTCGGCGATCAAGGGGGGCTTTTTCGGACTGTTCATTGCGGCCTATACGCGTCGGGAGCCGCAACCCTTCCCCGCAAGCGACGACTCGCATGACAGCCATGCGGCCGCAGACCATGACAACGACGCAAACGCATGATGGACAAACTGGACATATCGGTTGTCGTACCGCTCTATAACGAGGAGGAGTCTCTGCCCGAACTGACGGCGTGGATCGACCGGGTGGCTCGGGAGAACAGCCTCGGCTACGAGTTGATCTTTGTGGACGACGGTTCGTCGGACTCCTCGTGGCAGGTGGTCGAGGACTTGAAACAACACTATCCGGCCATCCGCGGCATCCGCTTCGGACGCAACTACGGCAAGTCGGCGGCATTGTACTGTGGATTTGCCGCAGCCCGTGGCGAGGTTGTCTTCACGATGGATGCGGACCTGCAGGACTCTCCGGACGAGATCCCGGCCATGCGGCGGATGATTCTGGAGGAGGGATACGACCTGGTTTCCGGCTGGAAGAAGAAGCGTTACGACCCGATCGGGAAGCGCTGGCCGAGTAAATTCTTCAACTGGACGGCGCGACGCGCCTCGGGGATCCGGCTTCACGACTTCAATTGCGGATTGAAGGCCTACCGGCAGAAGGTCGTCAAGTCGATCGAGGTTTACGGCGAGATGCACCGCTTCCTTCCGATTCTGGCCCAACAGGCGGGTTTCCGTCGCATCGGCGAGAAGGTCGTCGAACACCGCGCCCGCAAGTACGGACATTCGAAATTCGGTCTGGAGCGTACCGTGAAGGGGTACCTGGATTTGATTTCGGTGATGTTCATGACCCATTTCGGGCGTTCGCCGATGTACTTTTTCGGAGGCTTGGGCACGGTGATGTTCCTGTTGGGCGGAGGCACGACGTGCTGGCTCATCGGCGAGAAGTTGTGGAAACAGTTCCACGGCGTACCGTTGCGGGCCGTTACGGACCAGCCATTGTTCTATCTGGCCATTCTGGCCGTGATTCTGGGCGTTCAGCTCTTTCTGGCGGGCTTCCTGGGCGAGTTGATCAACCGCAACGCCACGGACCGCAACAAATACCTGATTGATAAAACCCTGTAACGATGATACAACGGATTCAAACACTTTATCTATTGCTTGTCACGGCCTTGATGGCCGTTACGTTGACGACGCGTCTGGCCTGGTTCGGGGGTGCGGGCGAGGAGTTTTCGCTCTATGCCTTTTCGCTGAAGGGAGCCGATGGCGAAGTGCTTCATTCGGCCGTCTACCTGGGTATTCTGCTGATTCTGTCGGCGGTTCTTCCGTTGGTTACGATTTTTCTCTACCGTCGTCGGATGCTTCAGATCCGGTTGTGCGTCGTGGAGATGGTCTTTTTGGTGGGGAGCGCCCTGATGGAGGGTATTTATTACTATCTGGGTTGCCGGATGGTTTCGGACCTGGCGCTTTCCGCGCACGGACTTCGGGCTCCGATCGCCTTGCCTGTTGTGGCACTTTTGCTTACGTGGTTGGCTGTTCGGGCCATTTTCCGGGATGAATTATTGGTGCGGAGTGCCGATCGGATCCGATAATTTGGTCGAAAATACCACAATTATATTAAAAGATTGTTACAAAGCTTTGCGGAATCGGGAAATAAATTTAACTTTGGGGATGCAATATTGATATTATGTAGGCTGCTTTTAAAATCAGAACAAGAATAGGCTACAGTTTTTATTTTTTAACTAACACTCACTTTTATGAAAAGAGTTAACATTTGGAAGACTTTGTTCTTCTCGGTATTGACCGTTGCGGCCTTTACGGGATGTTCGAAGGATGATTCGGACGATGGCGGCAGCAGTGTCATGCCTTCGATTACGGTCAACGGAAGCAATTCGACTACTGTTGGCATAGGATATTCGGGTGGCCGGACGAGTAATGTCGAGGTCGTATCTTCGGGAGACTGGACGCTGTCGATCACTTCGGGGGACGGCACGGCCTGCCAGGCATCGCCTGCTTCGGGCAAGGCCGGCACGACGTCCGTTTCGTTCAATGTTACCGAGGCGTCTGCAGACCGCACGTTTGTTGCTACGCTGACGACGTCGGGCAAGATTGCCGGGTATGAGCAGACCGTATCTGCAAAGATCATGATCGATCAGACCAATGCCCTTTACAAGGAGAACTGCGGTTCAAATGTAGAAAAGGGTGACGGATGGCCGAAAGTGACGGAGTATAGCGGCTGGATCAAAGGCGGTCTGAACGATCAGTCGGGTGTCACTTATGGCGGCAGCAGTGCTTTCGTTGCCAACAGCGGTAACGCATTTAAACCGACTGAGGCTGAACTGGCTGTTGCTTCGGGGGCTCCCTATGCATCGATGAACACGGCTTCGTCGAAGTTCTATATCAATGACATTAACATTGGATCGAGCAAGAACTTCACCTTCACCTTCACGGCCATCCAGCAGGTCGACTATACCGGTTCTTCGGTATTCGGCCCCGTTGAGGCTTCGACGATTCGTCTGGGTGTTTCGGTAGACGGTGGTACGAAATTCCTGCCCGCAACCTACACGGTTGACCAGATTGCAGACGGCGGTAACTGGTATCTCTGTACTTCGGAGTTCAAACTGCCTGCAACCGCTTCGACGGATAAGATCTCGATCCGTTTCGACAATTTTAATTGTCCCACATCGCAATATGGCCTTCGTCTGGATGACCTCAAGCTCATCGAAGGCGGTAATGGCACCGAACTGACTCCGGCTGAAACCACGACGGTTTCCATTTCGGAGATCGTAACATCGGGTGAATTCTATGAGGTTGAAGGAGCTACGGTTGTTGGAACCTACCAGCAGGGCTTCGTCATGCAGGACGAAACGGGTGCGATTCTCGTATATATGGGTTATGGCGCCAAAGATATTCCTGCCGAGGGCAGCATTGTTACCGTTTCGGGAGAGGCTGCCAAGCACGGAGATGCATTGCAACTCAAAGATGTGAAAATCAGTTCCAAGACAGACGGTACGATGCCCACGTTGACTCCGACTGTGGTTACGGCGGACAATATCACCGGCATGATGACCTCTCCGAAGGCTACGTACGTTAAGATGACCGGAACGGTGGATGTCTCCACGAATGATGGTAAAACCTATTATAATGTAAAATTCCTGTTCAATAGCTCCTATACGGGTTCCATTTCCTATCCGAATGAGAATCTGAACGTCTCCTCTTTTGATGGGAAGACCGTTGATGTCGAGGGTTGGTTCGTAAATAACGGTTTGCAGAACGGCGGTGGAAAATATTTCACGGTTGTAGCACGTTCGATCACGGAGAATTCGAACCCTGCATCGGCCAGTTTCACGACGCAGCCGACGGCATTTGCCGCTACGGACCCCGTAGCTCAGGATCTGACCTTTACGACGAACAATGTGGAGACGGTTGAATTCGAGATCACGGGAACCGATGCCGACAAGTTCTCCTATGAGTACACGTCGGGTACGACCGTGAAAGTAAGTGCCAAGGGCAACAACGAGTCGGATGCCGCCTATACGGCCACGCTGAATCTGAAGGGTGACGGTGTTGTACTTGCTTCGGTTCCGCTGACGCAGTCAAAAGCTGTGACTTCCGGAAGCAAATGGGTCAAGGTGACGGAGGCTCCGGCAGACTGGAGCGGCGATTATCTGATTGTTTATGAGGCAGAGAATATGATCTTTGACGGATCTCTTACTGATCTTGATGTCGCAAGTAATTATAAGACTGTCGCGATTGCAGACAATGCTATTGCAAACAGTGCGGAAATCGAGGCCTGCAAGTTTACCATTGCAACAGTAACTGGAGGTTATTCGGTCAAGAGTGCCAGCGGATTTTATATTTACAATAGTGGAAGCAGTAAGAATCTTTTGAATACGAAGGCTGAATATTCGGATGATATGGTGAATGTGATTTCTGTGGATAAGGATCAAAGTATTCTGATCACAGGTAAGGCAGGTGCTGTTCTTCGGTTCAATACGGCCTCTGGAGATGATCGTTTCCGCTATTATAAACCGACTTCGTATACTGCACAGAAACCTATAACTCTGTACAAATATACGGCTGAATAGTCAGACAGTCGAGGAAACCGACTTATAAACCAACCACTCTTGGCGGGATATTTCCGGATATCCCGTCAAGAGTTTGGTTTCTAAAAACGATCTTGGGATCCCCAGTTTTTTACCTTTTACCGGATGTTTTCCACCTTTTTCAAATCGGCAGGCTGGCCGGGAATTCTTTTTACGACCCTGCTTGTCCTTTTCACGGGCTGTTCCAAGGACGAGGATGCACCCTCTGCGGCGTCGCTCGCCGAACCCTTCGTGAATTGTAATACCACATCGAACCGACTCATCCTCCAGGGCTCGTCGGGCGTCTCTTTCGAGGCTGTGATCACCCTCGACGACAACGGGGACGATACGACCGACGGCAACGAATCCGGGGCATGGTGTTCGTTCGAATCCAATACCTCCGTGGCCAACGGCTCCGTGGGGCGCGAGGTGCCCCTTTTGTTGGAGGCCAACACCTCCGGCAAATACCGTGCGGCCCGAATCCAGGTAACTTATACCGACGGTTATTCCACCACCTTGATTTTGTGGCAGATGCCTGCCTCACCCGATCCGCAGTTCCAATGCCCCTGGGGAGAGCAGCCCGTCTACCGCGCAGGTGCCGATTATATCTACAAGACCTATTTTACGTCGCTTCTCTCCACGAACAAATACCTCATGGGCGGAAGGCGGCGGAATTTCTCGATCTGCTTCGACAGCCGCTACCGGGTGTCGCTGTGGGTGGCCTATCCGTTGCACGGATGCTACACCTCGCCGCGAGCCGGGCGCTCCAATGCATGGGCTTACGACCCCAACAACCAGCTGCCCGAGATTGCGGAGTCACAGCAGGCTTATATCATAGACTCGTATGGTTCGGGTGCCGCCCGCGGTCACCAGTGCCCCTCGGCCGACCGCTTCAACACCGCGGCAACCAACGAGATGACCTTCTACTCCACGAATATCATGCCCCAGAACTACGATTTTAACGGCGGCTCCTGGAGGAGGCTCGAGGATAAGATCCGCGACTGGGCGCCGACGACCGTCACCTCGATGCGTTACGATACGCTCTTTGTCGTGACGGGGGCCCACCTTACGGGAGCGACGTTTTCCGACCGCAAGGGCAAGCAGGTCGGCTACCCGGACAAATGCTGGAAGGTGCTTCTCAAGCAGAAACGCGGTCTGAATAAGAACCGGCAGATCTGGGAGTTCTCGGCCGACGAACTGCAGGCCATCGGGTTTATCTTCCCGAACAACGCCTCCAGTGCGGAGATGAAACTTCTCGATGCGGCCTGCCCGGTTGCGGAGGTCGAGCGTCTGACGGGCTTTACGTTCTTTGCGAATCTCGACCCCGAAGTGGCCGAGGAGCTCCGGAATCGCGAACCCGATGCCACCCAATGGCCCGGATTGTCCACCTTGTGACGCCCCGGAATGTTATGAATCGTTCATTTAACCGTATAACCTTATGAAGAAAAACCTTTTGACAGGACTGGTTGCCGTATTGATTGCGGTGGCGTGCTTTGCACAGAAGCCCTATAAAGTGGTCTTCTACAACTTCGAGAACCTGTTCGACACGATCAACGACCCCGGAGTGAGCGACGAGGAGTTCACCCCCGAGGGTCCCAAGAAGTGGAACACGGTGAAGTATGAGAAAAAACTTGCGAATCTCGACCGGGTATTGTTCGACATCGCCTCGGAGGATCGGGATTTCCCGATCGTGATCGGAGTCTCGGAGATCGAGAACCGTTCGGTGATGGAGGATGTCATTGCGCAGCCCAAACTCGCGCACGGCAACTACCGGATCGTGCATTTCGATTCGCCGGATGCCCGAGGAGTGGATGTTGCGTTTTTCTACCGTCCGGACGTCTTCAAGCTCGAGGGCAGCAAGGCCCATCGGTTCGTGATGCCGGGGATGCCGGATTTCAAGACGCGTGATTTCGTGACGATGTGGGGTACGATCGAGGGCGAGCCGTTCTTCTTCGTGGTGAACCACTGGCCGTCGCGTCTGGGTGGCAAGGAGGCCTCGTCGCCCGAGCGTGAGGAGGCGGCACGTCAGGTGAAGCACATCGTCGATTCGGTGATGGCAGCCAACCCCGCCACGAAGGCTGTGGTGATGGGCGACCTGAACGACGATGCTACGGACCGCAGCGTCGTCGAGGGACTTTGTGCCAAGGGCAAGATCAAGGATGTGAAACCCGGCGAGATGTTCAATCCCTTCATCGCGCTGCTCAAGGCCGGTTACGGAACGCTGGCCTACCGCGACGAGTGGAATCTGTTCGACAACATCGTCGTGTCGGAGAACCTTGCTACGGGTTCGACCGGCCAACTGAAGATCCTTCCGGTGAAGGAGTCGAAGTTCTACGGGGGTATTTTCCGCCGGCCCTACATGCTCCAGAAGGATGGACAGTACAAGGGATATCCGTTGCGGACGTTCGTGGGGAATGATTTCCAGGGCGGTTTCAGCGACCACTTCCCCGTCTATATCTATATCGGCAAATAACATGCTAACAATAAACGTATGAAACTGAAAACTCTACTTTTTCTGATGCTCGCCATCGTGAGCTTTGCCGCCTATGCGCAGGACGGCGGTGTTCGCGGCAAGGTGGTTTCGCGCAACGGACGCGAGGCACTGAGTAACGTCGAGGTGAAGATCGAGTCGCTGGGACTTACGGCCACGACGGACAACGAGGGAAATTTCGCCTTGGAGAATCTTCCCGCCGGCAGCTATACGCTGCAATTCACGACATCCGATTTCGAGCCGTTGAGCCTGATGGTCCGTGTGGGTGCGGAGCAGGTTCAGAACCTCAAGCAGGTTGTGCTGGTTCCGCTGGGCCCCACAACCACGGCCTTTTTCGATGATGCGATCTTTGCGGAGTTCGACACCGACTCTTCGGCGTCGGATACGCAGGCGCTTCCTTCGTCGCTGTCGGCCTCGAAGGATCTGTTCAACAACATCGCGTCGTATCGTTTCAGCGAGATGCGTTTCAATGTCCGGGGTTACGATTCGCAGTATTCGGACATCTATCTGAACGGCATCCGCTTCAACGATGCCATGACGGGCTACGGACCGTGGTCGTTGTGGAGCGGTCTGAACGATGCCACGCGCAACCAGGAGAACTATACGGGCCTCGAGATGGCGGACTTCGGCATCGGCGGCATCGGCGGCATTACGAACGTCAATGCCCGTGCGTCGCAGGTTCGCAAGGGTTTCCGTGTGAGTGTTTCGAACGGCAACCAGATGTATCGTTTCCGTGCGATGATCTCCTACGGTTCGGGACAGCTCGACAACGGCTGGTCGTATGCCTTCTCGGTCGGAACGCGTCAGGGCGGCAACGGCTATGTCGACGGAGTCTATTACAACTCGTATGCCTATTTCGCCTCGGTGGAGAAGCTCTTCGGCGACAACCACCGTCTGGCCTTCACGTTCCTGGCATCGCCTGCGGAGCGTGGCGCGCAGCAGGCCTCGACCGATGAGGCGTATGCCCTGTTCGGCAACAACTACTACAACCCCAACGTGGGCTACCAGGCCGGCAAACTGCGCAACTCGCGTGTGCGCAACACGCATGAGCCGATCGCCATGTTGAACTACACGTGGGATATTTCGGAGAATACGCGTCTGAATGCGGCCACGTCGCTGCGTTTCGGAAAGAACGGTTATTCGGCGCTGACGTGGAACGGCGGCTCGGATCCGCGCGGGGATTACTACCGCTACATGCCGTTGTCGGACATGACGCAGATCCTGCCGGGGGTAACGACCCAGCAGACGATCTACTACTACCTGCAGAGTGCCGTTCAGGCCGGACAGGTATGGACCGGCATGCTGGACTACGATGATTTCTTCCACAAGAACCAGTACGTCGATACGGAGCTGACGGATCTGATGGGCGACAGCCGTCGTTCGAACTACATGATCGAGGAGCGCCATACGGACCAGCTGGACTACAACCTGGCGGTGAACCTGCAGCACAATATGCGCCACAACATGAAGATCGTCGGAGGCGTGAATCTGCGCGTGAACCGTACGAACTACTATTCGCAGGTGAAGGATCTGCTGGGCGGCGACTACTGGTACGACATCGACAAGTTTGCCGAGCGTGACATGGCCAGCGAGACGGCTTATCAGAACGATCTGGACTACTATTGGGCAACGGGACACGCCCGTATTGCGCGCAAGGGTGACAAGTACGGCTATTACTATCGAGCACATCTGCTTGAGACGGACGCCTGGGCCAACTACACGTGGGCTATCGGCGGATTCTCGCTGGGAGTCGGCGCATCGGTGGGTTATTCGGAGATGTACCGCGAGGGTATGTGGCGCAAAGGCCTCTTCCCGAATAGCTCGAAGGGCGATTCGAAGAAACTGGACTACCTGATCTATGAAGGCAAACTCTCGCTGGGTTACAAATTCTCGGGTGCCCATTCGCTGGAGGCCAATGCGGTGATCGAGCAGAACGCCCCGAAATTCAATACGGCCTTCGTGTCGCCGCGTACGCGCAACAACACGACGCCGGGTCTGAAGGCCGAGAAGGTCTTCGGTGTGGATCTGACCTACAACCTCAATCTGCCCTACATCAAGGCCCGTGTGTCGGGATACTACACGACGATCCAGGATCAGTCGAAGGTGATCTCGTTCTACGACGATACGCGCAGTTCGTTCACGAACTTTGCGATGAGCGGCATCGACAAGCGTCATTACGGCGTGGAACTGGGTCTTTCGGTTCCGGTCTGGAACGGCATCTCGGTTGTGGGCGCCCTCAGCTGGGGTGACTACACCTACACGTCGAACGCGAACTTCGTGCAGACGGTGGACAACGTGGACCGGATCGTACTTCGCGACAAGGTCAACTGGAAGGGTCTCCATGTGGAGAGTTCGCCGCAGTTGGCCGCCAACGTGGGTCTGGACTACCGTGGAGCCCGCAACTGGTTTGCCGGCGTGAATCTGAACTATTATGACAATCTCTACCTGTCGATGAACCCCTTCTACCGTACGAATACGGCCGTGGAGTATTATACGAATCTCATCTCTACGGAGCTGAACAACGGCAATTATGAGGCCGTAGCCGGAGCCCTTGAGGCGATCGATGAGCTTCAGGCCCAGGAGAAGTTCGGCGGATACTTCACTTTGAGCGCCAATGTGGGCAAGAACTGGTATCTGGGCCGTTACATGCTGGGCATGAGCCTGGAGGTGAAGAACATTCTCAACGACCAGGACATCCGTACGGGCGGTTACGAGCAGATGCGAATGAGCAAGGTGCGCAGCACCACGGGAGAGTATATCTTCGGACGTTTCCCGTCGAAGTACTTCTACATGCTGGGTACGACCTATTTCCTGAATGTCTATTTACGATTCTAACAACCGGGAAGAGCAGATATTATGAAAAGTCTTAAAATAGCAATTGCAGTTCTTGTCGGCGCGTTGGCCGCGGGCTGCTACAATGATTTCGACACGCCGGCCCCTCTGAAGGTCTACACCGATGCGGACATGACGGCACAGGGCCTGGAGCAGGTGACGATCAAGGAGGTGAAGGGCTGGTTTGATTCGGCCTTCGGAGGCATCTCGAACACGGGCACCAACAAGGACTGGTCGACGACCAAGACGTTGAAGTTCGGGACCCTGACATCCCAGGAGGAGGAGTTCGCCGGGATGAAAGGCTGGCCGAATGCCTCGAACAAGTACATCAAGGGCAAGGTGATCAGCAGCGACCGCCAGGGCAATATCTACAAATCGCTCTATATCGATGACGGCACGGCCGGTATCGAGCTGAAGCTCTACAACGGACTCTATCTGGATTACTACCTGAATCTGAATACGATGGAGAGCCAGTGGGTGTATGTTAAGCTGGATGGTCTTTTCCTGGGCAACTACCGGATGATGCTTTCGATCGGTGATGCACCGTCGGATGCGATCAATACGTCGGGAACGCACAAATTCTATGCGAACTCGAACCTCGACAACCCGAACATTGCCAAACAGTATGTCTTCCCGGGCGAGCGGGTGATGCTGGACGATACGAATATCGTGGAGATCAACTCGCAGAACTACACCACGTTGGGCGAGGCCCAGCTCGGGCGTCTGGTCCGCTTCAAGGATGTGAAGGTCCGTTATGCGGGTATCCCGAACCAGGATCATGTCACGAATCCGATCATGACGAACGGTAGCTTTACCAGCGTGTTCCCGACGTGGATCGTGACCGACTGGGGACAACCCAAATATGGACCTTGGTATCGTTGGGCCTACAACATCGACAACGTCCGGCTGTATGCTTCGGTGTTGATCTCCTATAACGATGCGGCCAAGTACATGTCGGACAAGGGCGTCTATTCGATTCGTACGAGCGGCTATTCGCAATTTGCGATGAAGCCCATCCCGAAGGACGGAGCGGTCGGTACGGTGCTGGGTATCTATGGAATTTATGCGCGGGAGAGCACCTTTACCGGAGGTGCGAGTGATTATGCCCAGTATCAGGTATCCGTGAGCCGACTTGAGGACCTCGACTTCAAGGCGGAGGATGTCTTCACGGAAGCCGAAGCGGATGAGCTGGCCCGTTGGGCCGGGGACAACCTGAGCTCTTGGAACACGGTGGATGTTGAGATTTACGATCCGTATGAGCCGCCCGTGAAGAACGATCCCATGGGAGACGATTTCGGAGGCGAATAGTCTCTCATCGATTCTGAAAACGGAAGGCGGTCCGAACCATGTTCGGACCGCCTTTGTCTGTTTCGGAGCGGGTCTTGTCCTGTATTCCGGTCCTGTCGGTTGTTTTCAGCGATTTTCCGGCCTTTCGGGACGGTATTCGATGATGTCGCCGGGTTGACAGTCGAGTTCGCGGCAGAGGGCCTCAAGCGTCGAAAAACGGATGGCACGGGCCTTTCCGTTCTTGAGGATCGAGAGGTTGGCAGGGGTGATGCCGACGCGTTCGGCGAGTTCGCCGAGAGACATTTTGCGTTTCGCCATCATGACGTCGATGTTGGTGATGATGCCCATAATTGAGGGAGGAATCAGATGGTGAATATCAGCTTTTCGTGACGATGTCTGGTCAGGGTCTTCAGCAGGCCCCCGCGTGATGTCGGAGATGGCGTTGCCTGCGATGCCGGCCACCCGTGTGATGCGAAGGTGCCGCGGCAGCCCCGAAGTCGTAAGAGACCCGATTTTTTGTTCTGCATACCCCGATTCGTAGTCCGTTATCGGAACAAAGATAGTGAAAATTCCGAGAAACAAATAATATTTATCGTTTTTCGATAATTTTTTAAGGCGGGGACGAAAAAACGGCTGACCCTCATCGGGCAGCCGTTCTGTTATGGAAAAGAGTCGGATTATTCGACGTTGTCCTTGAGCTGCTTCCAGAAGGAGGCGTTCACGGCCATGTTGATCGAGATGGCGAGGACGTAGAGGACGAACATCACGATGAAGGTGATGACTCCGACGTTGATGGCGTTGCAGAGGGTCTGGAAGATGGCTATGACGATTCCGATAACTGCACCGACGACCAGCGAGACGAAGAACATGGTCCATTTGCTGCCGTAGGTGGCATCGTTGGAGGCTTTGATGGCCTGAATGGGGTTCTTGCCCTTTTCGATGAGGTAATAGTAGGAGAGCGACCAGGCGATGGCGAGGACGATGGCCGGTACGAACATGAAGATGAAGCCGATAAGTACGGGGAAGACCATCAGCCCCATGGTGATGAAGAATTCACCCATGTAACGGCGGTATTTGCTGTCGAAGATGGCCAGGGGATTTACGATTTCGCCTTTGGCGAGCTGTGTGGGAAGCAGGGTGATGGCAATCGTCGTTCCGACGTTGAGGTAGGGGATCCAGATGGTGATGAGCCAGAGCGCCACGGCAGCGATAACCGAGGGGGCGTTCTTCACACCGATCGTGATGGCATCCTTGAGTGTTGCCGAGAAATCGAGTTTTTTCGTCTCCATGGTAGAATGGTTTTAAGGGTTAAGATCATTAACAAATATACAAAAAATCTTTATCTTTGTGTGTATAAAACAGGAATATGGCGGAAAAATCGTTTTACAGCTATCGGGTAGATCCCCAGGATGTGGATTTTACGTTGCGTGCGACGTTGGCCTCGTTGGGCTCGTCGATTCTCAACACGGCGGGACTGGATGCCTACGGCAAGGGTTTTGGCGTGGATGTGCTCAATGCGGAGAACCATTCGTGGGTTCTTTCGCGCATGGCGATCGAGATCGACCGGCGCCCCGAGCAGTATACGGACTATACGGTTGCCACCTGGATCAGCGATTACGGCCGGGTGTTGTCGACGCGTAACTTCACGTTGACCGACGCCTCGGGGCATGAATTCGGGCGTGCGGTGACGCAGTGGGCGATGATCGACCTGACGACGCGTTCGGCGGTGGATCTTTCGTGGGTGGGTCGCGAGCACGACGATGCGGTGGTCCCGGTCCCCCCGCCGACGGATCGGCCCCGCAAGATTCGGGAGGTGGTCCCCACGCTGCAGACCGAACACCGGGTCGTCTACAGCGATATCGATTTCAACCGCCATGTCAATACGATGCGTTATATCGAGATGATGCTGGACCTGCTGCCCGTGGAGCGTCTGACGCAGGAGGCCGCGGTTCGTCTGGACATCCATTTCCTGAAGGAGTGCCGTTTGGGTCAGACCTTGCGCGTGGGATGCGAGGAGCGGGACAGTTCGGCGTTGTTCGAGATCTCGGGCGACGGTGTGACGGCCGCCGTTCGGGCCAGTGTCGAGTGGACGCCGCGTTCTTAGCGGGAACTTGTTGCGGTGGGGCCTTCGGACCATCTCCGGGGCCTTGCGAAAATCCATACAACGTTATGAAAATCACGATCGTGGGACCCGCCCATCCGTATCGGGGCGGTTTGGCCTCCATTCTGGAGATCCTGGCCCGGACGTTTCAGCGTCGGGGTGCGGAGGTCGATATCCGGACCTTTACGCTGCAATATCCGTCGCTGCTCTTCCCGGGGGAGAGCCAGACTGTCACGACACCTCCGCCGGGGGATCTGCATACCACGCGATGCGTCAATACGGTGAATCCCTTCAACTGGCTGCGGGTCGGAGGGCAGATCCGGCGCGAGCGGCCCGATTTCGTGCTGATGAAGTACTGGACGCCCTTCATGGCGCCCTGCTTCGGAACCATCGCACGCCTGGCGCGTCGGAACGGCCATACGCGGGTGCTGTGCCAGATCGACAACGTGGAGCCGCACGAACACCACCTGATTGACCGCCCCTGCAACCGATATTTTCTCCGTTCGGTCGACGGATTCATCTACATGTCCGAGCAGGTGCATGGCGAACTGAAGGCCTATACATCCGTTCCGGCCCTGTTTTCGCCCCATCCGTTGTTCGAGAACTTCGGCGAGCGGGTCGAACGTTCGGAAGCGTGCGTGCGTCTGGGCCTGAATCCCGAGATGCAATACGTGCTCTTTTTCGGGCTGATCCGTGACTACAAGGGGTTGGATCTGTTGTTGGATGCCTGGGGGCGGCTTCGGCGTGAGGGCCGCACGCAGGGTCGGCGGCTGATCGTGGCCGGGGAGTTCTATACCTCGAAGGAGCCCTACCTGCGGCAGATCGCGGATCTTGGGCTGCAGGAGGAGGTGCTTCTTCACGACCGGTTCGTTCCGGACGAAGAGGTCAAGTATTACTTTTCCGCGGCGGATTTCGTCGTGCAGCCCTACAAGACGGCGACACAGAGCGGTGTGACGCAGATAGCCTACCAGTTTTGTGTGCCGATGGTCGTCACGGACGTCGGAGGGCTTGCCGAGATCGTTCCGGACGGTCGGGTGGGGTATGTCTGCGCTCCGACGGCCGCGAGTGTCGCGTCGGCGATTGTCCGGATGTACGACGGGGATACGCTCGCGCGTTTCCGTCACAACTGCGTGGAGGAGCGGCGTCGATTCTCCTGGGAGGAGATGGGCAACCGTATTACGGAGCTCTACGCGCTTGTCCGTGGGCGGTGATTTTTCCGTGACAGGGCCTCTCCCCGGTTTTGTCTGGCGTGCATGGTTCGGGGAAGTCGCATCCGTTTTCCCGGGATGATGCATTCGTTTTTCGGGGGCCGGCCTCGGGTCGTTTTCCAGGGGCGTGTCGCCGTGTTACCATGAAAACCCCCTGCCGGGTTCTACCGGGCAGGGGGTCTTCTTCATTTATTTTGCTGTAGCTTGGGCTACTTCTTGATGTTGGGCAACTCGAGCCCGTATCCCTTCTTGCGGTCCTCGATCTTGAGGTAGAAACTGAAGATAAAGGCCAGTACGCCGAATGTCGAGAAGATGATCATCGGCATGGTATAGCCGCCTGTTGCATCGAGTACCTCGCCGATGAGCAGCGGCACAAGGCAGAGACCGACATTCTGGATCCAGAAGATCAGACAGTAGGCAGAGCCGAGGATCTTGGCGTCGATGATCTTCGGTACCGAGGGCCAGAGCGCCGCGGGAACGAGCGAGAACGATACACCGAGCGTTACGACCAGCAGCAGTGCGAGCCACTTCGACGGGAAGAGGGGCAGCAGGAAGGCGAAGCTCAGGTGGCAGGCGATCATGATGATGGCCCCGACCATAAGCATCGTGGCACCCTTGCCGCGGAAGTCGAGCATGGCACCGAGGAACGGCGTGAGAACCATGGCCAGAATCGGGAAGCAGCTGAAAAGACGGGCAGCCGATTCGGCATCGATCTGAAGCGTCACCTCGAGGAAATTGGGGGCATAGCGCTGGAAGGGGAAGATGGCCGAGTAGTAGAGCACGCACAACAGGGCTACGAGCCAGAACATCTTGCTGCGGAAGATCAGCCCCAGATCCTTGACATGGAACTCCTCATCGGACGACTTCTGCTCTTTCATTTCGCCGGCGGCGATGAGCTGGCGGTCGAGTTTGCGGTCCATGTAGACGAATACGGTGTAGCAGAGCAGACCGATGATGAGCAGCACGGTGCAGAAGGCTACGGGAGCGACGACCGATTTGTCGAAGTGGTTCGAGATCATCGGGGCGAGCCACATGACGGCGAAGACACCCAGACGTGCGATAGCCATTTCGAGACCCATTGCCAGCGCCATCTCCTTCCCTTCGAACCATTTGGCAATGGCCTTGGAGACGGTCGTACCGGCCATTTCGCAGCCACAGCCGAAGATCATGAATCCCAGCGAGGCCATTTTGGCGCTTCCGGGGAATGCAACCCACCAGCTGTTGAGCCACTCGTTGAGGGCCGTGGTCTGGAACCAGTCGGAGATCCCGATGAACTTGATCGAGGCACCGATAACCATCAGCGAGGCGGAGAGCAGTCCGGTGAATCGGATTCCCATCTTGTCGAGAATGATGCCGGCGAAGATCAGGAAGAAGAAGAATACGTTGAGGAAGTATTCCGATGCGGCATAGGTTCCGAACGTTCCGCTGTCCCAGCCGCGAGCCGACTCGATGAGGGATTTGAGCGGAGACATGACGTCCACGAACATGTAGCCGAAGAACATCATCAGAGCGATGAGCACCAGGGCCGTCCACCGCGCCACGGGTGAATCGTTGAGTTTGCGTTGGATAGTTGCAGTCATATTGTTGTAAGGTTTGAGTTAGTCTTCGAGACCTGCGTAACGTTTGAGCACCTCATAGGCTTCGGCGATTCCGAGCTCTCCGGCCTTCGAGAGGTCGAGACACCCCTTGCGGGTATCCTTCATGAAGATCTGGATCACGCCCCGGTTATAGTATGCCTCGGCGAACGAGGGGTTCAGTTCGATGGCCTTCGAGTAGTCCTCGTAAGCTTCGGGGAGGCTTCCGGAGAGCGCCTGCAGATTGGCCCGGTTGTAATAGGCCTCGGCGAAGTCCGGGAATAGTTTGACGGCCTTGTTCAGGTCGGCCACGGCCTCGTCGTAGCTGTAGGTGCGTTTCGAATTGTTGTTCAGCCGGTTGGCCGGATCCGAATCGATCGAGATGCGCTGATAGGAGTTGTCGATCGAGGAGATGAAGTCGATCATTTCGGCGCGGGTGGTCGAACGGTTCAGATAGAGGAACGGATTCGAGGGATTCTGCTCGATGGCCGTGGAGAAGGTGTTCACCGAGTTGGTATACTGTTTGATCAGGGACTGCGAGACGCCGCGCTGGAAGAGCAGCGTCCAGTCCGTTTCGCCGCTCTTCAGGCGCTGGACATACTCCTTGTCGAGCATCACGAGCGTGTCGGGAGCAATGTTGCTTTCTCGGCACGAGAGGGTGAGATACTCGTTTCCGATCCGCTTCTTGAAGTCCTCGACGCGTTGCAGACGATAGGGCCGGGCCTCGGGCAGGGTGTCGGGGCGCATGAGCGTGAACTTGAACAGAGGCAGCAGACGCATCTCCTCGTGTCCGCCGTTGTGGCCGGTGATGCGGTCGAAGCTGCTCCCGGCGAACTTGCTGTCGAACGACAACAGACGGTCGAAGCGTTGTGTGGTATCGGCGAAGATCGAATAGGTGCTGTCGCTGAGCCTTGACTTGTATTCTGCGATTTTGCGCTGAGCGGTTTCGCGGTCGCTGCGGGCCCCCTTGGGGTCGCGCAGCAGTTCACGCAGCTGTCCGCGGTAGATGTAGGCGTTGGCGAAGTCGGGATAGAGCTCGATGGCCGAGGTATAGTCCTTGACGGCCTCTTCGATCTCTCCCAGCTGGGCATGGACTCCGGCGCGGTTGTAGTAGACCAGGACGTTGTTCGGAGAGTAGAGCGCCACGCGGTCGTAGTCCTCCAGGGCGCGGTTGTAGTCTCCGATCTGAGCCCGGAGCATGGCGCGGTTGAAGTAGGTGAGCGAGTTCGTGGAGTCGAGCTGGATCACGCGGTCGAAGTCGGCCAGTGCCTGCATCGGACGGTTTGTGGCGTTGTAGACCAGCGCGCGGTTGAAGAACGAGAGCAGGTAGGTCGAATCGCACTCGATGGCCTTGTTGAAGTCGGCCTCGGCCTCCTTGTAACGCTCCTGATCGAGATAGAGGCCGCCGCGGCGGTTGTATCCGTTGGGGTTCTCGCGGTTGGTGCGGATGGCCGTGTTGAAGTTCTCGTAGGCCTGGACGGTATCCTTGAGGTGGAGGTAGCTCAGGCCGCGGCAGATGAAGGCATCGGCGACCTTGTTCTCTTGGCGGATGAACTTGTCGAAGTCGTCGATGGCCTCCTTGAACTGTTGGTTGAGCAGTCGGGTAACGCCCCGGCTGTAGTAGGGTCCGGGCAGGTCGGGCCGCAGTTCGATGGCTTCGCGGAAGTCCTGCAGGGCATCGTCGTAATTTCCCAGGCGCGAGCGGGTGATGGCCCGATAGGTATAGGCCTGGGTATAGACGGGGTTGAGTCGGATCGCCGTGGAGAAATCCTCCTCGGCGCCTAACAGGTCATCGAGGTTGTATTTGGCGATACCGCGCAGGAAATACCCTTCGAAGGCATCCTCGTCGAATCGCAGCAGGATATTGAGCGTGCGGATGGCCTCCTGGTAGTCGTTGTTCATCATGCACGAACGCCCCATCCAGAAGAAATATTCCCGGTTGTACTGGGCGTGGGCATCGGGTGCGCAGAGCAGTGCGAGCGCCGCGATGATTCCGATGATGAACTGTCGCATTTTTCCGATTTTTTTGTTTTTAACGACCTTTTGTTGCGGTTTATTGTCTGTCAGGACCTTTTTGCGGCGGGTTTTGCTCCCGGGGCGCAGGTTTCGAACAGGGATTGTGTTTCTCTTCTTTTTTGCGGATACTTTTGGGGATTCGTGAGCCGAGACGGGGAGTATCTCTATTCCAGTTCGTATCCGAAGCGACGCAGTTGCCGGTCGTTGTTGCGCCAGTCGTCGCTGACCTTGACGAAGAGCTGCAGGAAGACCTTCTTGCCGAGGAACTCCTCCAGATCCTCGCGTGCGGCCTGCCCGACCTTTTTGAGCTTCTCACCCTTGTGTCCGATGACAATGCCCTTCTGCGACTCCCGCGAGACGTAGATCGTCGCCGAGATGCGGTCGATGGCGGGTTCCTCCTTGTAGCTGTCGATCCCGATTTCACAGCAGTAGGGGATCTCCTTGTCGTAGAAGCGCAGGATTTTTTCGCGGATGATCTCCGAGGCGAAGAAGCGCAGGGTCTTGTCCGTGAGGGTCTCCTTGGGGTAGTAGGCGGGGCCTTCGGGCAGCAGGGAGAGAATGGTATTGAAGAGCCCCTCGATGTTGAAGTGCTCCTTTGCCGAGACGGGAACGATACGAGCTTCGGGCAGTGTTTCGTGCCACCTGGCGACCAATGCTTCCAGTGCGGCGGGGTTCGAGAGGTCGATCTTGTTGATGACGACGATGGTCGGGATTCCGCTGTGACGGATGTTCTCGAGAATTTCGGCCGAACGGTCCGACTGCTCGACGGTGTCGGTGACATAGAGGATGACGTCGGCATCCGTGAGGGCGCCGTTGACGAACTTCATCATCGACTCCTGGAGTTTGTAGGCGGGTTTCAGGATGCCCGGCGTATCGGAGTAGACGATCTGGAAATCATCGCCGGAGACGATCCCCATGATGCGATGACGGGTTGTCTGCGCCTTGGCCGTGATGATCGAGAGTCGTTCGCCGACCAGCGCGTTCATGAGGGTGGATTTCCCGACGTTGGGATTTCCGATGATATTGACGAAGCCCGATTTGTGCATGATGAACTTTCCAGTTACAATCCAAATAAATTTGGATCAAAGTTTTTGGTTAGATTTGTTTTTATTTCATTAACAACATATTGCGTTTCTTGAAGATCTTCCCGGCCAAAGGTCAAGGCACAAGTGACTCCGC
>CALUJN010000086.1 GCA_944320985.1 uncultured Alistipes sp.
CGAAAAAGGGCAAGGCCCCGATCTATGTCCGTATCACTACGACCGGTCAGTCGACCGAAGTCTACACGCAGTGCCAGATCGAGCCCGAACGTTGGAACCAGCGCCTCGAACGCTCGCTCTACAAGGATGAGGTCGATCAGCAGATCAACCGTATCATCGCCAGCTACCGGGCCTCCATCCTTGCCGCCTATGACCGCCTGATCCAGGAGAACAGGACACCGACCTGCTTTGCCGTCAAACAGCTGCTGAGCTCCGCCATGCTGCCGGCATTGTAGGCAATCGAGCCGTAGCCGGAGGATTGCGGAAGTCCCAGATTCATCAGCATGTCGCTGGTTTTCCGTTTGTATATGTCGGCCGTCAGGCGGAAGCGATTCTGGTAAAATCCCAGATCGAGACCGATGTTATAGGTTTGGGTGTTCTCCCAGCCCAGGTCGGGATTGGGCAGCGAGCCGTTTACCACACCTTGCAGTACGGACCCGTTCACGTAGGTTCGCGTATAGTTCATGATGGCATACGGGGCGGCAAAACCGATATTCTGGTTGCCCGTGACACCATAGCTCAGGCGAAGTTTCATGTTGGAGATGAACTCGCAGCTCCGGAGGAAATTCTCCTGGTTGATCCGCCATGCAAAGGCCACCGAGGGGAAGAAACGCCAGCGGTTGCCTTCGGCCAGCAGCGAGGAGCCGTCATAACGTCCCGTTACGGTAAAGATGTATTTGTCGTACATCGAGTAATTGATACGGGCCAGGAAGGAGGACATCTTGGTCCGCATAATGGAACTTCCCTTTGAAATGGTGTTGGTTGCTACGCCGATTGCGTTGTAAGTCAGGTCGTTGTTGGGGAATCCGCCGGCCTGGACCTGCAGGACCTTGTTTTGCCGGTCTTCGTAGGTATAACCGACCACGGCGTCGATGCGGTGGTTGTTGTTGATCGTCTTGTTATAATTCAGCGTTGCTTCCAGCACGAAATTCTGTCTGTCGTTCTCGGCGCGGAATGCGGAGCCTTCGTAGGTATTTCCGGCGTTGGTTCCGATGGGCAGGTAGGTAGACCGCGACCCCAGGACCGCATTGTAGCTGCCGGACCCCTTCAGCGAGAATCCTTTTCCCAGGTTATACACCAGCGACGCGTTCAGCATGATGAATTTCTGCGAGAGGACATCCTTGTATTCCGTAGCCATGGTATACGGGTTGTCGGAGGCTACATATTCCACATCCTCGTCCTCGTAGATCTTGTCTCCGGGCATCAACGTGGGTTTGGTCGTGAGGATGCGCCGTACCATCTGGTTCATGCTGGCGGCCTGGGAGTGGGACGTCTGGTTCTGATCGGTCTGGGAAAGACTGGAATTGATCTGCAGGGTCAGCCCTCGGGCCAGCTGGGACCTCAGATTTGCACGGAAGGAGTAGCGCTCCAGACCGGTATTCATGATAATACCGTTTTGATTCGTATAACCGGCCGTGATGTTGTACTGCGTCGAGGCGCTTCCGCCGCTGATTCCGACCTGGTGGTCCTGCGAAAGGGCCGTTTCATACATCAGGTCCTGCCAGTCGGTGGAATAGATCTTGTAGCGCTCCAGCTCCTCTTCCGTATGCCTTAACGCCACCCCGCTTTCGATGACCTGTCCCTGCATGTTGTATCCGCCCGCGGTGCGGTCCAGTTCGTTCTCGAACAGTCCGTATTCATACGCATTCAGCAGATTGTAGGTCTTGGCCACGGTGGAGACGTCCAGTCGGAAGTTATAGGTCACGCTGGTCTTGCCCTGCTGGCCCTGTTTCGTGGTGATGATGACCACACCGTTCGTTGCGCGGGAGCCGTAGATTGCCGTTGCCGAGGCATCCTTCAGTACCTGGATGGACTCGATGTCGTTCGGGTTGATCGAGGCCAGCGGGTTCATGGAGGGCTGCTGGCTCAATTCGTTGATTCCGCCGCTGACCGTTGCCGTCGTGGCCTCAATGGGGAATCCGTCCACGACATACAGCGGAGCCGTATTTCCCGACAGGGTCGAGACACCGCGGATCTGCACGTTCATCGCATCGCCCGGAGCACCGCTGTTCGCCGTGATGTTGACGCCCGCGATACGGCCCTGCAGGAACTGGTCCGCACTGGTGATGGGCATCGTTTCGGCGTTGTCCTTCATGGCAATGGCCGATACGGCTCCGGACAAGTCGGACTTTTTCACCGAACCGTAACCGATGACGACCACTTCGTCCAGATTGCGGCTCTCCTCCTTCAGCACGATACGCATCTCCTGCCCCTTCACATATTGGGTCGTCACCGTGGTGTAGCCCACATACGAGACCTGGATGAGGGCCTTGTCCCTTACCGACAGCTGGAATTTTCCGTCCACGTCGGTCGTGGTTCCCGTATTCGTCCCCCGGACCACGACGGTGGCCCCTATGATCGGGGAGTCGAATTCATCCACGACTATACCCTTCAAGATGTTTTGTGCCAGCAGGGGACTCTGAAAAGCCAGAACACAGAGCAATGTCACAAGGTATCTGTGCAGCTTTCTATATTTTAATGAGTTTTTCATGATCTATCACTGTAATTAAATGAAACAACGGTTATTTGAGCAGCCCCTTGATGGTGGGATACATGCCGTTGGACAGCTCCCAGACATCCGTGAAATCCCATCCCTCGAATGTCTCCTGAAGCCGGGCGGCATCCTCCGAAATGTTCTTGTAGGCAGACTGCGGATTCTCGATGTCCTCGTCACTGGCCGTTGTCTGCCGGACTTTCTCCTTGTCGAGGGCATAGCAGCCGCTCATGGCCATCGTCTGCGTGGCGTTGTCCATGCGCTGGAGCAGTCCGTTCTCATATCCGGAGATGGTCGTTATCTCGCCGACATTCAGGCAGTTCGTCATGCTCATTGCGCCCGCGTTCAGTCCCGTGGCCAGGATACCGCCGGCATTGTTGTTGGTCGGGGTCTTCGTATCTCCCGTCGAGGAGACGTTGCCCGTGTTCAGACAGTTGCTGATCTCACGGATGACCGTTCCGCCCATGCGCCCGATCATTCCGCCGGCCGAACCGACTGCCGTGACCGATCCGGCATTGTGGCAGGCGTTCACCTTTGCCGAAGAGGTCGTTCGTCCGATGATTCCGCCGACCTGGTTGTTGGCCTGGGCTCCCGAGATTGCCCCCTCGTTGTAGCAGTGGTCGACAAGGGCATATTCGCTGGTTCCGATTCCCGAAGCGCCGATATCACCCACGATTCCGCCGACCGGCGTCTTCGTATCCGTGTTGACCGTTGCGAAGTTCGAACAGTAGGCGATCTCAGGGTATTGCTCCAGCAGAATCTGCACACGTCCGGCAATGCCTCCCAGGGCACCCGATTTGCCGTTGATCACGCAATAGTTCCGGCAATATTCGATCTTGCCGCCCGTCATGTTGCCGGTAATGCCGCCGACATAGGCATAGCTCAGATTATCGCCCGAATCGCCGTAGATCATGCTGCCGGCCGAGGCCTGGTTGCTGCAATTGACGATGTGACCCGAGGTCTCTCCGGCGATCGTTCCGGCCTTGTACTTCGCCTTCACGACCGGATTCTCGATGCACAGGTTTCTTACCGTTCCCTTTTCGCCGATCTTGGCAAACAAGCCGCAGCTGATGTTGCCCGTGCGGTTGATGGACATGTTGAGAATCCGGTATGTCTCTGCGGTCCGACCCGTTGCGGGATCTGCGACTTCGCCCTTTCCGGCATCGTAGACGCCTTCCCATTTGCCCTGGTACTCGTTGTCGGCAAGCAGGTTGTTGATCGGCTCGAAATCGACGCCCGTCAGGTCGATATCGCAATCCTGCCGGCTCCAGACATTCTCCTTGTCGAGGAATTTCCCGATATTGGTCAGGTGTCTGGGGGCCCGTACGATATAGGGCGAGTTTTCGGTGCCGTCGCCGCTCGACATGTCGAAATAGTTGTGTGCCTCTACGGTGTTGCTGACCTGTGTTTGAAGCGACTCTTCGATCATCATGCTTGCCGCCACGCAGACCTTGATCTTGCCCACATACTCCTTCCAGTCGATGTTCGACAGTTTGTAGGAGGTCGTTCCGGCCGGCAGCGTCAGATTCGAGATCCCGTCGATTGGCAGGTCGTTCTCGTCCGTAATCCGGAGTTCGTACCCGCTGACGTTGAGAATCTCGTTCCAGGTAACATTGAACGAAACGGCTTCATCCAGCTCGATGACCGGAGCATCGAACTTGTCCAGCTGCGATACGGTGAGTTCCTGCGTGATCTCTTCGGCCGTGAAGGTGATCTTGGCTTCGCGGATCTCTCCGGTGGTGTTGCCGTCTGCCGTGATGTTGATATCGGCGCTCCCCTGGCCGATGTATCCGTCCATGGTGCACCAGTCGACCGGCTGATTCTCCTTGTCGGTGATCGCGATCCGGCAATCCGTGGCATTGGTCTTCAGGGTGATCTTCTGCGTACCGCCGCCCACTCCGAACGACAAATTGTCGGGGCTGACCTGCAGGGTGGTTGCGGCGGCCACCTGGGTGACATTCAGCGTGAAGTATTCCCGGTCTCGGCAATGCTGAAATTCAGCACGGCGCTGCGCTCCTTGTTCCAGGGGTTTTCTGAGAAATTGATGGGAATCTCCGTATATTTGAAACCTTCGGAGGTCGACAGCGTGCACCATGCTTCGGATGCCGAAAGTTTCCATTTTTTCTCCGAGACGACCTTCAATGTGTAGGTGCCGCTTCCACTCGGCAATTCCACGGGGTTATCCGCCAGTTGTTGCAAAGACAGATGGCTCTTTGCAGCTTCAACGTCTGCTTCCGGATATACGATCTCGTCCTGGGAACAAGCTGCGCTACCCAAAGCAAAGGCTAAAAAACAAGTTAATAGTTTCAGGTTTCTCATCGTGTTGTAAATTTTAGGGTTCGGGATTCGGGTTCTGCCGGGTTCTCTGAATCCGCTGTTTTCAAAGAGTCTTTCCGGATTTGCTCCCGGGGAAACGGCGGCCAGACGGGTCTCTGTTCAAGGCAGAACGGGTGTGATCATCGGATTTTACTTTTAAAATCTTAACATGTTCATGCTCCTTTTTTCTGATTCTTGTTTAAGTGTGCAATTTCCGGACTTTGCGTTCCGATTCTGCACCTCCTGTTCGGAGGCTCATACAAAAATAGACCGTTTGGAAGGATCCCGATAAGTAATTATTTCTATAATACCAGCACTATCGTTCTATTTTGCGACAGTCACTCTCCGAAATAGCTTTCAACCGGAGAATACCATTTGCCGACGACGAAATCGTCGAGTTCCGTCTCGACGCCGATTTGTCCGGCCTTGTCGAAATAGGCCCCGATCATGTAGTTCAGAACATACGGATATGCTGCCGACAGATCCTCGGTTTCGGTGGGTGTCTTCTCCATGTCGTACAACCGCCACTTCTCTTCCTGGAATTCCTGGACGATCTTCCATTTGCCCTGTCTGTACATTTTGTTGCCTTCGTGTTCGACCAGGATGCCTCGATCGTTGTGCAGGTTCCTCCCCTTCAGCAACGGCAGAAAGGATTGCCCCTCCATGGGCGGAATCGCCACCCCGTTGTTCGATTGGGGGTATTCGGCGCCGACCAGCTCGGCCAAGGTCGGCATGATGTCGATCACATGACCGTAATAGCTTTTGTTGATGCTTCCGCAAACGGACCGTTCCATGCCGTTGGGGTAAAATACGATGAGCGGCGTGTTGCATCCACCCTCGTGTGCATGGTGCTTGTAGAGGAAGAAGGGGGTATTGGCCACGTCGGCCCAGGCGGCACCCAGGAAGACCGAACTGCCCGCACCGCCCGGATTCTTGCCCTGGAAACGCCCTTCGATTCCGGGCTCGCCGTTTCCGCCGTTGTCCGAGAGCAGGATGATCAGCGTATTGTCCAACACGCCTTTCTGCTCGAGGTGGTCGATGACCTTGCCGATTGCCTGGTCGATCTCGTCGATGACCGCCGCATAGATGGCCATCTGCAGGTCGTATCTCTCTTTCTCCTCCTGCGGGAGCGTCTTCCACTCCGGAACCTTCGGATTACGCGGTGTCAGCGGGGTCTCCGCGTCGAAAAGACCCAGTTCGAGCTGTTTGGCGAAGCGCCGGTTCCGCACCGCTTCCCAGCCCTCCATGTATTTGCCTCTGTATTTGTCAATCGTCTCGGGCGGTGCCTGGAGCGGGAAATGGGCGCCATTATAGGCCAGGTACCAGAAGAACGGCTTCTCGTCGTCGATGGCCTCGTCGATGAACCGCAGTCCGTAATCCGTCCACAGACGGGTCGAATACCACGCCTCCGGCAGCCGGGGATCGTCGAAGCCGATCGCCTCGTCGTTCCAGTAGAGGTTGTCGACATAGACCGGCTGCTTGTTCTTCTTCAGGCTTCTGTCCGAAGAGAAGTAGTACCCGCCGAACGGCGCGTTCAGCGAACGGTCGAATCCTCTTTTGATCGGAGACGAACCTTGCGGCTGGCCCAGGTGCCATTTGCCCGTGACCACGCTGAAATAACCCGCCGTTTTGAGCACTTCGGGGATAAAGACGTTGTTCTGGTTCGGATATCCCTGGTAGGCCGGGTATCCGGGAACCTTCCCCAGAGCGCCGTTTCCGACCTGATGGGGGTAGAGTCCCGTCATCAGGGAGGCCCGGGTCGGGGCGCTCCGCGCCTGGTTGTAGAAGTGACGCAGGCGGATGCCGTTCTCAGCCAGCCGGTCGATATTCGGCGTTTCGATCTCCGATCCGTAACATCCGAAATCCGAATAGCCCACATCGTCCAGCAGAATCACTACGATATTGGGTTTTTGCTGGGAAAAGGCCGGCACGGCTCCGGCCAGACCCAGAAACAGAAGTCCATACTTGTCCATTGTGTTTTATTTTAGGTAGATATTCAACCAGGTATTTACATTCTCCGACTCGGTCAGCGTGATGGATTCGGTGCGAATCTCGCCGCCGGGTTCCGAGTCGCAGGCCGTCACGTTGATCGCCAGCGTATCGCCATAGCCCGAATCCGTCAGCCAGGCGAAGGGTATCAGACACTCGAAAACAAGCTCATTCGTCGCATCCACCGCCCTTTTGTAGACGAATCGGTCGGGCAGCGCATCCTGCCGGTCGATCGTCACGTTTCCCTTGATCGGGACGCTGAGGCTCTGCCGGAGGGTGCCGTCGGTGGAGGCGAACGTGATCTCGAAGCCGTCCTTCAGAGTCCCGGCATCCGAGAATACGGTCGCATCGTCGCACGACATGCGGAAACCCAGGTAGAGATTGTCTCCCGAGCGGCCGACGGATCCGTATACGGGCGAACTCAGCTCATGTCCGATCACGACGGAGGGGGTCCTCCCGGCACATTCCGACAATACGCCGTCGATTGTCGCGGAGAGGGATTCGGGGGTGATGTCGTTCAACAGATATCCTTTCATGCCGTAGACGCCGCTTTTGGGATAGTCATAGGCATTGGTGGAGGTGACGGCGAAGAGCTCTCCGGTCGAGAAGCTCGCAAGTGAGTTCCACATGCCCTCGAATCCGGAGTTGTCCCCCGCTTCGGGTCCCAGCGGCAGCAGGAAGGGTGCGGAGGCGTTCGTAAAGGCCCGACCGGCCTCATCCCCTACCGTCACAATCATCTCCTGGGTCTTCTCGGTGCTTTTCACGCCATTGCTCATCATCGGCACATCCCGGCCCTGCGTACCCTGGTACGAGAGCAGGATCTCGCCGGTCGCCGCCTTGCAGATGTAGGGCGCTGCGGCATTGTCCACGGCCGGCAGCGGCTCCTGCAACGCATACTCGCGACGTTCGTCCCGGGCAAGTACCGTCGTTCCGTCCCAGTTTTCGCCGATCCGTATGATGGAGGGCTGCATCCGGTTTTTATGGCTCTCGTATCCGTTGTCCTCGATGGCTACGATGATCTCGTTCCGCTCGTCGAGATGCAGCGCAACGGGCATTCCATCGCGGTGCCCTGCCCGGTAGCTGACGATCTGCCGCCCGGTCCAGGTCTGTCCGCCGTCGAAGGAGCGGCACATGCTGATGTTCTGTTCGTTCGAGTCGGGAAAGTCGTTCTCGTTGGCAAAAAACAGCAGGATCTCTCCGGACGGCAGCTGCAGGGTGAACGGTTCCCAGCAGCCGTTGAGATCCGTATGCTGGGCATCGAACACGAAGATCTCGTCGCTCCACGTGTCCCCGTTGTCCCGGCTTATTCTGGCCCGGATTCCGTATTTCAGGGTCACGTCGTCGTTGGGCTGCACCGGACGGGGATTGTACGTCAGCAGCAGACTGCCATCCTGGCACTTCATGATCTCGGGTACGGACATGGTGATCCGGTCCTTCTGCGTCGGGGCGACAACAACCGCCTCCGACCAGCTGGCTCCCCGGTCCGAACTCCGGGCGACCTGTACGCCGTTGGGGCCTCCGGAGACGGCGATCAGTTCATCTTCCTCCAGTTCGATGACCCGCGCGTAATTCCCCGGCTGGAAAATGCGCACGAGCGACGAACGGTCCCAGGCGATCCGGGAACGCCGCCAGGGGTGATCGGTGGGATCTCCCCCGCCGGAGGGCGGAGTCTGCGGAAGTCCGGTCTGCTCTTCGTCATTGAGACTGTTGCTGCAGCCCACAAATACCGTCAGCAGCAGAAATAGAGGGATGTATCGAAACTTGAAAGGCTTCATCATTCACAGGTAGGTGTTATGATCTTGTTTTTGTCGGCCGTGATGCGGTAGACCTCCTTTTGCCGGTCGTACTGGAAATTCAACGAAACGATTCTCGTTCTGCGGGGCTGTATCTCCGTATTGGAATTGTGCACGTGGAAGACATAGTACAGGTTTCCGTCCAGCCCTTCGAAAAAGTCCCCGTGCCCGGTTCCGTTTTCGCCGATGAGGTCCCGATGGATGATCGGATTGTTGTCAGCCTTTTTCCAGGGGCCCCGGGGCGAGGCTGCCACGGCATATCCGACCGCATAATCGATGTTCTTGAAGTGATTGGCTGAATAGAACATGTAATACAGCCCGTCCTTTTTGATGACGGTCGGACCCTCCATGATCGGATTGGACTTGTAGTTGGGGATGCTCTCCCACTCCTGGGTGCAGTCGAAGCATTTTTTCAGCGTGCCGGGCACGATCTGGCCCTTTTCCAAATCGAATTCCGCCACCCAAATATAATTCCCCTTGTCGAATCTCACGTGATAAAGATAATATTTTCCGTCGTCATCCTTGAACAGAAACGGATCGATGTTTTTTTCACTTCCATCGATTGGGGCGACCTTCCGCTGGGTATACGGCCCGGCGATCCGGTCGCTCGACGCAAGGGCTGTCTGCTCGTTTGCCGTATAGGCCAGATAATACCGTCCGCCCTCCTTCAGGATCTGGGGCGCCCAGAAGCCCCGCTCGCCGAAGACCCGATGTCCGCACTTCAGGATCAGGTTCGAGTGCTTGGTCTCGACGCTCTTCCAATGCTTCAGATCTTTCGATTCCAACAGGGCGAAGCCCAGGGGTTCGATATTGCGGGTGCCGGTCATGTAGTAGGTGCCGTTTTCCACGAAAACGGTCGGGTCGGCAAAATAGATCTCGTTATTTTGTCCATGGCATATGCTTGCGCAGGCAAGCGTACAGAGGAAAAGCAGTTTCTTCATTTTTTCGGTTTGTTGTGTTTAGGCATTCTTGTCAAGGCATCCAGTTCGGTCTGCTGTCCCTGGTCGCCGCACTCCTCCATCCATTGTTTCAGGGCTTTGTCGAGTTCGAGCAGCTTCGCTTCGTATTTTTTGTCTGAGGCCAGGTTCTTGAGGCAATAGGGATCCTTTTTCACGTCGTACAGCTCGATCCCGGGGCGGTGCTGGTATCTGTCGATCAGCTCCCGGGCCTTTGCGTTCTGCGGAGCCTGCGCCTCCCATGCCTTGTACAGGGGGGTCGAGGTGGCGGCACAGTCGAACTCTACTTCGGGCGTAAAATTCAGAATGTACCGATATCGTCCGTCATAGACCGAACGGACGCCATAATAGTCCGATCCTTGATTGATGCCACGGGTGGTTTGCAGCGAGAAAGTGTATTTTTTGTGCTTGTCGGTCTTCCCCAGCAACACCTCCTTGAAGCTCTCTCCGTCCAGTTCGCAGACCGGGGTTCCGCCAGCCAGATCGATGAACGTCGGGAGAATGTCCACGTATTCGACGAGGGCGTCGCTGACCGAATTTGCCCGGATGACATCGGGCCACCGCACGATGCAGGCCGAATGAACCCCCTTGTCATAACAGGTCCACTTGGCAAAGGGGAATGAATTGCCCTGCTCGCTCAAAAAGACGACGACGGTATTCTGCGTCTGTTGTTTCTTGTCGAGAATGTCGAGCAGGGTTCCGAACTCTCCGTCCATGTAGTTGACTTCGGCCAGATACTTCGAATACTCCTCTCGCGTCTCCGGGATATCCAGGTAGATGGGCGGGAGCTTGAGCTGCCGGGGCGGGAACAGGCTCACGTCGCCCTTGTTCCAGGGCGTATGGGGCTGATTGGAGGCGACCAGCAGACAATACGGCGTATTGCTCTTCGTGCACTTGTCGATGAAGGATCGGATGGCTTCGAAATCCAGATCCTTGCCCGGGAGCGCCGGGGCATACAGATCGAACGGAAAGACGGACTTGGGATTGATGTGCGACTTTCCGACAAGCGCCACCTTGTATCCCAGCGGGTGCAGATGGTGCACGATGCTCTTCACCTCCGGTTTTGCCATCGTATGGTTCGGGTAGGCGCCGCTTTTCACGGGCCATATTCCCGTGTAGAGGTTATGTCTGGTGGGTGAGGACATCGGTGCGGCCTGATAGGCCTGGGTGAACATCATCCCCTGGCGGACAAAACCGTCGATGCGGGGTGTCAGGGCGTTTTCGCTTCCGTAGCATGCGATGTCGCTGTAGGTGCAGTCGTCGGCGATGAACAGGACCAGATTGGGGCACGATGCACTCTGTGCATAGGCGCCGGAGGTTGCCAGGCCGCAAAACAACAGGCTCAAACTCTTCTTCATGACGAATGGATTCGTTATTGTTTTACAAAAGGTGTCATCACATGGTATTTCCGAGCCCATGCATCCCATTTCTTCGACAGGCGTTTCGTGATTTGCGGATGGGAAGCGGCCAGATCGTTCGTCTCAACCCGGTCTTCGGACAGGTCGTAGAGCTCCCAGACGTTGGTTTCCTGATCCCAGACGGCTTTCCAGTCCTTCCACCTTACGGCCCGGTTTCCCTGATGCTCCCAATACATGTATTTGTGCAGGGACTCCTTGTCGCCGCGGATTGCCGGCAGCATGTTCTCTCCGACGAGGGGCTTTATCCGGTTTCCGTCATAGCGGGAGGGGTACGACGCTCCGGAGACGGAGAGCAGCGTGGCCATGACGTCCGGAAGGAAGGCCGGCACGCGGCACCATGTGTTTTCCAACTCTCCGAGCCCCTCTTTCCAGCAGACGATGAACGGTGTGGAGATTCCACCCTCATAGGCCCGTTGCTTGTATTTCCGGAACGGCGTGTTGGAGACCTGGGCCCAGGCTCGTCCATAGGAGGGGTGTCCGCTGATTGCGGGGTTGTTGATGTCCTTCTGCTTGCCGCCGCCCAGTTCGTTATGCGGCTCGGCGCAGGCGCCATTGTCCGAGAGGAAGAGGATCAACGTGTTGTCGTATTGCCCGGACTCTTTCAGAAACTCGATGAGGCGCCCCACGTTGTAATCCATGGCATAGACCTGTGCGGCATAGACAGCCATGCGGTATGCCGTATGGTCCTTTTCCTTCTCCGAGAGTTCGTTCCATGAGCGGTTCTCCCATTCGGCAAAGCCAGTCTCACGACCGATGATGCCCAGCCGCACCATCCGGTCGTGACGGTCCTGGCGGATGACGTCCCAACCCTTCTCCCGGTACATCGCATAGAACCTGGCGATATCCTCCTCCTTAGCCTGCAGGGGCCAGTGCGGAGCGTTGTAGGCCAGATAGAGGAAGAAGGGATCGTCATCCTTCTGCTCGCGGATGAACCGCATGGCATAGTCGGTGAAGGCATCCGTCGTATAGTAGGGAGCCTCGGGGGCCGGCAGCTTGGTGTTGTCGAGCGTCAGACCGCGCCCGCCGTCGGGTCTGAGGTAGCTGCAGGCTCCGGCCAGAATCCCGTAGAAGTGCTCGAAACCCCGCTGCAGGGGCCATTTCTCCATTCCGTGCATGCCCAGGTGCCATTTCCCCGTCATGTAGGTATGGTAGCCGGCCGATTTCAGGACCTCGGCCATGGTGACGCAGTTTCTGTTGAGTGCGCCCCGGTATTCGGGGATTCCCCAGTCTTTGGGGTCCTTCATTCCGGGGGTCTCCACGGGGTCCTCCGACATCCAGCCGATTCCGGTCTGATGCTGATAGAGCCCGGTCATCAGACTGGCGCGCGTGGGACACGACCGCGACGTATTATAGAATTGGGTCATTCTCACGCCGTGGGATGCCAGGGAGTCGATATGGGGCGTAGGAATCTCTCCGCCATAGCATCCTATGTCGGAATAGCCCATATCGTCGGCCATGATCAGGACAATGTTGGGTCTTTCCTGGGCACAAACCGCCTGTTGGCAGGCCCCGATCATGCCGAGGCCCACGATTGAGATTGTTTTGTTCAAATACATATTCCCGCTTTTATTGATCAATCAATTCAACGCTTTTTCGATGAGGTCGATATCTCCTGTATTCGGATGATTGACCCTTTGCAACTCCTGACGCAGCCGAGCAACCAGCTCCTTTTCCAGATCCAGATATTTCTTGTCGCCATGGAGATTTTTCAATTGATGTTTGTCCTTTTGGCGATCGAACAACAATATCCTGGCAATTCCGGTGTTGTTTCCCTTTTCGGAGCTTTCAAATACCGCGGCAAACCAATATCCCTGATTGAGCGCTATGACATGTGCCTGACCATCTTTTCCGTCGAAGAAGTCGAGACAGACCACATCATTGTCTGCAGGCAGCGCAGGATCCTTCAAATAACGGCTCAGATCCCGGCCATGGGTTTCACCTTTCGATTGAAGCCCCAACAGACCGGCCAGCGTGGGTTTGAAATCGAGGTTTCTGTATATCTCGTTGACGGAAGCCGGCTGCTTGTTCCCGGGAATTCGCACGATCAAGGGAATCTGGTAGGCCGTATTATAAGGAACGGCCTTGCCTTTCAGACGATACTCCCCCATCATTTCACCATGATCGGATGTAAAAATCACAATGGTGTTGTCATATACTCCCTCTTTCCTGAGGTGCGACACCAGTTTCCCGACATAATCGTCAAGGCACAGGACCATTCCCAGATATTGAGCCTTGTTTTTGCGCAAGGTGGCCTTGTCGTCATAGTCACCGGGGTTCGCAACGCTCTGGTTGACCAGGTTGCTTGCGTCGAATGATGCCGGGACCGATAATGACGAGGCCTCTACGGCCGTGTCATAGGGGGCCCGCACCTTCAAGGCCGGATGAGGATCCGGAGGGGAAAGAACAAGGCAGAACGGTTGATCCTTATGCTTGCTGATATACTCAAAACCCTTCTGAAAGATCCAGTCGGTTCCATATTCATTGGGATTGTCCGAAATACGCGTAGATACCCGGGGAAGGCCCCCTTCTACGTCGACAATATTTTTCCAATGACCGTTGTTGTACATATAGGTCGCATCCTTGAACCGACCGTTGATCCGGGGATTCCAATGAGGGTCCGGCGTCCCATCCGGATTCTGGCCCATGTGTCCGGCCAGATGCCATTTGCCGATATACGCGGTTTCATATCCTGCCGCGTTGAAAAGATCGGCGTATGTTTCCACGGCGGTATCAACAAGCATCTGATTGTTGGTCGCTTTGTGGGCAAAGGGGTAAAGACCTGTAAGCATGCAGCCTCTTGACGGGGTGCTTACGGCCTTTGTGCAATAGGCATTTTCGAAGATGACGCCGCTCTTTGCCAGTGCGTCGATATGAGGTGTCTCGATCTCCGTATTGCCATAGCATCCCAAAGCCCATGGCGATAACTGGTCGACGAAGATGACGACCACATTGGGTTTTTCCTGAGCTGCCAGATGAAAAGGAAGTGCGGCAGCCAACAGCAGCAACTCTTTTTTCATCTTATTTCGTCTTAAACCGGTATACGCAGACATGATGGTACTCCTCTCCGGGGTTCAGAATGGTTGAAGGGAAATTTTTCTGATTGGGAGAGTCCGGGAAGTGTTGCGTCTCGAGAGCCAGCGCCTCCCGATAGCGGTACGGCTTTCCGGATTTGCCCAGCGTTCCGCCGTCGAAGAAGTTTCCGCCATAGAACTGAAGCCCGGGTTCCGTGGTCCAGACCTCCATGTACCTTCCGTTGGAGGGTTCATAAACCGAGGCCGCGAATTCGAGATCGGAGGCGGAGGTGCGATTGAGGACAAAATTATGGTCGTATCCCTTGCAGTTGTCGAATTGTGGATTCTTCTCATCGAGGCGAGAGCCGATCGGCGTCGGAACGCGGAAGTCGAACGGCGTGCCCGTCACATCGGCCAATTCGCCCGTAGGGATCAACACGCTGTCCACGGGCGTATAGCGGTCGGCGGCGATGCAGAGTTCATGCGTATTGATCGTCCCGTTGCCCTCGCCCTTGAGGTTGAAGAAGGAGTGATGCGTCAGGTTGACCGGCGTAGGCTTGTCGGTCGTGGCCCAATATTCGATGCGGAACTCGTTGTCGGGTGTGAGCCGGTATACCATCGTTACGTCGAGATTCCCGGGGAAACCCTCCTCCATGTCTTTCGAGAGGTAGGTGAAGCGGATATAATCCTTTGCCAGGGAATCGACGTTCCATACCACGCGGTCAAATCCGGTGTCGCCGCCATGCAGGCACTGTCCGTTGTTGAAGGTGGAGAGTTGATACTCCCGGCCGTCGAGCGTGAATCTGCCGGCCGCGATGCGGTTTCCGTAGCGGCCGATGGTAGCGCCGAGGAAACGCTCTCCCTGATTGTTCAGATAGCGGTCGATATTTTCGTATCCGAGCACGATGTCCTCCATCCGGCCCTCGCGATCCGGAGCGAAAAGCGTGACGACCCGGCAGCCGTAATTCGTGACCTGCATGATCAGACCCTTGTCGTTGGAGAGCGTGTACAGGTTTATGGCATCGTTATCCGGAGTTCTGAAGTTCGCGGCATCGACAAGCGCGGGCTGTTGCGCACTTTCGGAGCAGGCCCAGAACAGGGTCGAGAGCAGCAAGGCGGGGAAAATAGATCTTTTCATGGTTTGAGTTTTGAGTTTGTAGGACAAAATTAAGGTTGATTCGTCATATCATGATAGTAATATTGTCTATATACGGGTAAATATGTTTATATCGGGGTCCGGTTTGCCCGGAGATGATTTTCATGGCGGTTCCGACCTGTTTTCGGGGTTGACCTTCGTTTCGGTTTTGTTGTGTCGGCGCCCCGAAGCAGGAAAAATATTCCCGCAGAAGTGTTATCTTTGCACAAACGAAGAGATCCTGCAAGATGGAAGAGATGATTAAATTGGAGAGCGTGTCTACGTACAACGAACTTTTCGGCCTTGAGACCCGGCATCCGATGGTTGCCGTGATAGATCTGGCGAAGGCCACGGCATATCCCGAACAGTTCAAGATCAATTATGGCGTGTATGCCCTCTATCTGAAGGATACGAAATGCGGAGACATAACCTATGGCCGCCGGCCGTACGATTATCAGGAGGGGACGATCGTCTGCTTTGCTCCGGGACAGGTCGCCGAGGTGAAGCGGCGTGAAGAGGCCGTTCCGCGGGCGCAGGGGCTTCTTTTCCATCCCGATTTCATCCGGGGAACGGCCCTCGGGTCGGAGATTAGGAAATATTCCTTCTTTTCGTACGAGGCCCATGAAGCCCTGCATCTTTCGCTTGAAGAGCGTGCTACGGTCCTGGATTGTCTGCATAAGATCGAAGCCGAACTGGAGCATCCGGTCGACCGGCACAGCCGCCGTCTGATTACGGCCAATATCGGGCTTCTGCTCGACTACTGCCAGCGCTACTACGAACGTCAGTTTACGATGCGCGAGGAGTCCGACAAGGAGATCGTCGTGCGTTTCGAACGCCTGCTCGACGACTATTTCGACAGTTCGGCGCCCGAGGAGCTCGGGCTCCCGACCGTGCGGTATTTCGCACAGAAGGTCTGCCTTTCCCCCAACTATTTCGGAGACATGATCCGCAAACAGACCGGGAAGACCGTGTCGGAGTATATCCAGAATCGGGTGGTCGATCGTGTCAAGGAGTTGCTGTTGTCCTCCTCCCGTTCGATGAGCGAGATTGCCTACGCTCTGGGATTCCAGTATCCGCAGCATATGAGCCGGATGTTCAAACGGGTGACGGGGTGTACACCGTACGAGTTCCGGACCCGCTGCCGCTGAAACGGTTTTCGGGTCTGCCGCACGCTCTCCGCATCCTCATCCGCATCGCCCGGAGCGGTAGTTTCGGGAAAACTTGCCTCGGTTTCGGGAACAATCTGCCGGGAAAATGGGTATCTTTGCAGCCGTTTAAGAGTCAAAAGAGATGGATATTTCGAAAATCAACAAGGTGGAGATCCGCAATCTCCAGCGCGAGGATTACGACCAGCTGGCCAACTCCTTCACTCGGGTCTATGCCGATGGCAGTGATGTGTTCTGGACCCCGGCGCAGATCGACAAGCTGATCCGCATCTTTCCCGAAGGTCAGATCGTAGTGGTCGTGGATAACAAGATCGTCGGATGCGCCCTTTCGATCATCGTGAATTACGATCTGGTCAAGGGCGACCATACCTATGCGCAGGTGACGGCGAACGAGACCTTCGACACCCATACGCGCAAGGGCAATATCCTCTACGGTATCGAGGTCTTCATCCATCCCGACTACCGGGGATTGCGCCTGGGACGCCGCATGTACGAATACCGCAAGGAGTTGTGCGAAAAACTCAATCTGAAGGCCATCATGTTCGGAGGGCGCCTGCCCAACTACCACAAGTATGCCGACCGGATGCGCCCCAAGGAGTATATCGACAAGGTCCGCAAGCGGGAGATCTACGATCCGGTGCTGTTGTTCCAGCTGTCGAACGATTTCCACGTGCGCAAGGTGATGCGCAACTACCTGCCCAACGATGAGGAGTCGCGCCATTTCGCCTGTCTGCTGCAGTGGGACAACATCTACTACCAGGCTCCGACCGAGGAGTACGTGCAGCCGAAAACCACCGTACGCGTGGGGCTGGTTCAATGGCAGATGCGGAGCTACCGGACCCTTGACGACCTCTTTGAACAGGTGGAGTTCTTCGTCGATTCGGTGAGCCGTTACCAGAGCGATTTCGTGCTCTTCCCCGAATATTTCAACGCTCCGCTCATGGCGCGTTTCAACGATGCCGGGGAGTCGCAGGCGATCCGCGGTTTGGCCGGTTATACGAACGATATCCGGGAGCGATTCGTCGGGCTGGCCATCAAGTACAACATCAACATCGTTACGGGCAGCATGCCCTATATCCGCGAAGACGGGCTGCTTTATAATGTAGGCTTTCTCTGCCGCCGCGACGGATCGTACGAGATGTACGAGAAGCTGCACGTCACGCCCGACGAGATGAAGTGCTGGGGATTGAGCGGTGGCCGTGCGATCCGCACCTTCGAGACGGACTGTGCGCGGATCGGGGTGTTGATTTGTTACGATGTGGAGTTTCCGGAGTTGTCGCGCATCATGGCCGACGAAGGGATGCAGATCCTCTTCGTGCCGTTCCTCACGGATACGCAGAATGCCTATTCGCGGGTGCGGGTCTGTGCCCAGGCCCGGGCTATCGAGAACGAGTGCTTTGTGGCCATTGCGGGCAGCGTAGGCAACCTGCCCCGGGTCCATAACATGGATATCCAGTATGCGCAGTCGGGGGTTTTCACGCCGTGTGATTTTGCCTTCCCGACCGACGGACGGCGAGCTGAAGCGACACCCAATACGGAGATGATTCTGATTTCGGACGTGGATCTCGATCTGTTGAACGAACTGCATACCTATGGCAGCGTGCGTAATCTGAAGGATCGGCGTCATGATCTGTACGAACTGAAGGTCCGGAACAAATAGTCTTTCGCTCCGACGGAGCGAAAGCCCCTCCCCTGCGGCAAAGGCTGCAGGGGATTTTTTGTAATGAGGGTGTCGTCTGACTGTGAGACGGTTATCGGGCTTATGCGCTGTTTGAAAGCGGAATGACGGGAAAAGAAGCGTGAAAAAATCAGAAAAATGTGAGTAAAAAGTTTGTGGAATTCGAAAATAGCACTATCTTTGCACTCGCAATACGAAAAACGGTGCGTTAGTTCAGCTGGTTAGAATACGTGCCTGTCACGCACGGGGTCAGGGGTTCGAGTCCCCTACGCACCGCCAGAGAGGGGCCAGAGAAGGTCCTATAAAAGTAAAAGCCTTGTAAACGAATAGTTTACAAGGCTTTTTGTTTTTGGATTATCTGCATGATAAAGCAAAAAACAACCGGTTGCGGGTGTCCAAATCGGTGGACTTTTTCCGAGGGCCGAACCGTCCACCGAATAAGCATTTAACTCATTGATTTGCATCGTATTTCATTTTGACGCAAAAGGCTCTTGAAAGTAATTTTGCAACCTGTAAATACGATGTTATGGAAAGGACAACCTGCACGCTGATTTACTACCTGCGCAAGACCCGGATCAACAAGGAAGGGAAAGCGCCGATTTATGTACGCCTCACAGTCAACGGCCAACGCGCCGAAGTTTGTGCCCGGGCCCGCATCTTGCCCCGGTATTGGAATCAATCCCGAGGCAAGGCTGTGGAAAACAACCGGGAAGGCCGTGAGATTAACCGGCTGCTGGAGGCCATCTCGTTCAATATTGCGCAAACGCGACGCACGCTGGAGGCAGAAGGGAAAGAGATTACGGCTACGGGGATTATGGATCGCTA
>CALUJN010000087.1 GCA_944320985.1 uncultured Alistipes sp.
TTCAGAATTTCCCCGTTCGGCGCTCCTGCCGTTCTCCTGTCTGGAACTTTGTCGCACCATCCCTCGGCACTACGACATCGAGGCCGTAATCTCCCGGATGAAAGAGCACGCCGAGGCCTTCGAAAACCTGCGTGACAACTACGCCTATCGGGATGAGTATTTTTGACTTGCCTCGTTCAGCGTATCCGTTTTTTCACTACCTTTGCCCGCGATATGTATCGTCAGTTCATAAAACCGCTGCTGTTCTCGCTCTCCATCGAGCGGGCGCATCGCATCGTCATGCTCTTTCTGCGCTTCGTCGGGCTGATCCCCGGAGGGCGCTGGCTGCTGCATAAATGCTACGCCGTGGAACATCCCCTCCTCGAGCGCGAAGTCTTCGGCATCCGGTTCAAGAACCCCGTCGGGCTGGCCGCCGGATTCGACCGCAACGGCGAAGCCTATCGCGAACTCGCCGCACTGGGATTCGGATTCGTAGAGATCGGAACCATCACGCCGCGGCCGCAGTCGGGGAATCCGCGTCCCCGCATCTTCCGGCTCCCGAAGGACCGGGCCATCATCAACCGCATCGGACTGGCAAATCGGGGACTGGAGGCCACAATCCGCCATCTGCGACGCCCCCACGACGGAGTGATCGTAGGTTGCAATATCGGCAAAAACACCTCCACGCCCGTAGAAAACGCGTCGAACGACTACCTGAAGCTCTTCCGCAACCTCTACCAGTATGCGGATTACTTCACCGTCAACATCAGCTGCGACAACGCCTGCCGCGAAGGAGCCACCCATACCCGGGAACACATCCTGCGGATTCTCGAACCGCTGTTCGACTTCCGCCGCGGACAGAACCAGTATCGCCCCATCATGCTCAAGGTCTCACCCGACATGCCCGACGAGGTGGTCGATCGCGTAACGGACATCCTGCTCGAAACTCCGCTCGACGGCATTGTCGCCGTGAACGGGACCCACAGCCGCGAGGGGTTGCAGACCAGCCGCACGTCGCTCGAAAAGATCGGGAACGGCCGGCTCGGCGGAGCCCCGCTCACCCAACGCGCCGTCGAGATCGTACGCCGCATCCACACCCGTTCGGGCGGCACCTACCCCATCATCGGCGTAGGCGGATTGATGACCCCCGACGACGTACGGGCCATGCTCGAGGCCGGGGCGGATCTTGTGCAGCTCTACACCGGATACATCTACGAAGGACCCGGGCTCGTCGGCGAGATCTGCCGCTCGCTGATCGCCGATGAGGAGCGCCGCCAGGCCGAAGTCGCCCGGACACAAACGGCGGATACACTCCCGAGCCAAACCGCGTCCGGCGATCAGTCGCAGCCCCGAAGCGAGGCCGGCAGTCCGGCCGACGAAGAGCGGGCAGCCGCCGCAACGGCCTCTGATTCCATCCCGGCGGAAGAGAACACCGCACAACCCTCCAGTATCGAAACAGACTCCGAGTCCTCGGAACAGAAGGCCGAACCGACCCCTGCACGCAATGGCCGGGAACCCGGGAAACAGGCATAAATCCATGAAAGCAACGATCATCACCATCGGCGACGAGATTCTCATCGGCCAAATCGTCGATACCAATTCGGTCTCCATCGCCAAGCACCTCAACTCGGCGGGCATCGTCGTCCGCGAAAAGCTCTCCATCGGCGACGACCGCACCCAGATCATCCAGACCGTAACACGCGCGCTGGAAAACTTCGAGGTGACGATCATCACCGGCGGTCTCGGCCCCACCAAGGACGACATCACCAAAAAGACCCTCGCCGAGCTCTTCCACAGCGCAATGCACTACGACGAGACGGTGGCCGCCCACGTCGAGCGGATGCTTACGTCCCGCGGAATCGATTTCAACGAACTGAACCGTTCGCAGGCATTGGTCCCCGACTGCTGCACGGTGCTCTTCAACGCCCACGGCACGGCGCCCGGCATGTGGTTCGAGCGCGACGGACACGTCGTGATCTCCCTCCCCGGCGTCCCCTACGAGATGGAGCACCTGATGCAGGACGAGGTGATGCCCCGCCTCAAGGCCCACTTCGCGCTGCGACAGATCGTCCACCGCACGATGATCACCGCCGGACTGCCCGAATCGATGCTGGCCAAACGCATCGAGAGTTGGGAGAATGCCCTTCCACCCTATCTCAAACTGGCCTATCTGCCCAACCCGGGAGCCGTGCGGCTGCGCCTGTCGGCCTATGAGGTTGAGGGGGAGAGCGTCGCCCGCGAGATCGACCGACAGTTCGAAGCGTTGCGGAAACTGATTCCGCACAACGTCATCGGCTTCGAACGCGCCTCCATGCAGGAGCTTGTACACGAAATCCTCACCTCCCGGAAACAGACCCTGGCCACGGCCGAAAGCTGCACGGGAGGGAGCATCGCCGCCCGATTCACGGCCATGCCCGGCGCTTCGGCCTACTTCCGCTGCGGCGTGGTGGCCTACAGCAACGAGGCAAAGGTCGACATTCTGGGGGTAAATCCCGACGACATCGCACGCTACGGAGCCGTAAGCGAGCAGGTGGCACGCCAGATGGCCGAAGGAGCCCGGCGTGTAGCCCGGGCCGACTACGCCGTGGCCACGACCGGAATCGCAGGCCCCACGGGCGGATCGGCCGAGAAGCCCGTCGGAACGGTATGGATCGCCGTGGCAACCCCCGAGGGCACCACCGCCGTTCTGAAACAGTGCGGCACCGACCGCGGACAGGTCATCGACCGTGCCAGCGCCTTTGCCATCAGTCTGTTGCGCGACGCCCTGAGCGGGAAATAGGGCTCCGGCCGACCAAAAAAGCACATCTCTCTTTGTGTTTTGACGAAAAGGTTGTATATTTGCAGGCCCAAAACGGGCTTAAACAAAATTTTAGAACCATGAAAGTTTGCGAAATCACAGGCAAGGTGGCCGTTGTGGGCAACAACGTCTCGCACTCCCACCACAAGACCAAACGCAAATTCAGCCCCAATCTGAAAACCAAGCGTTTCTGGTCCGAAGAGGAAGGCCGCTGGATCACCCTGAAGGTATCCGCCGCCGGCATGAAAACCATCAACAAGAAAGGGCTTGCAGTGGCTCTGCGTGAAGCTGCCGCTCCCAAAAACGTCTACTAAAAACCACTGTAACCCATGGCAAAGAAAGGCAACAGAGTGCAGGTGATTCTCGAATGCACCGAGCAGAAAGAGAGTGGCGTTGCGGGAATGTCCCGTTACATCACCACCAAAAACAAGAAAAACACGCCCGAACGTCTCGAACGCAAAAAGTACAATCCGTTCCTGAAGCGTGTCACCTTACACCGTGAAATCAAATAGTTAGAAGAGCTCTATGGCAAAGAAAGTAGTCGCAACGCTGAAAACCGGCACCGGCAAACAGTTCACCAAGTGCATCAAGATGGTCAAGTCCGACAAGACCGGAGCCTACATGTTCAAGGAGGGTGTCATTACCAATGACCAGGTGAAGGATTTCTTCGAAGACAAGAAGTAATCGTATTTTAAGAGCGCATCTCTTAAATACAAAGGGCATCTTCATGGAAGATGCCCTTTGTGTTTTTCCGCTCCGACGATCCGGGTTTTGTTTTTTTTCACTATTTTTAACCCGTAATCACCAGGTCTCTCCAAAAAACCGACATGAAAAAAATCGCCTTTATCATCATCCGCTACGGCGAGGGGGTAAACGGTGGTGCCGAAGTCCATTGCCGGATGTTGGCCGAGCGGCTGACTCCCTACTACCAAGTCGAGGTTCTGACCACGACGACCCGGGTATTCAACGATCCGACGCAGGATTTCGACGAAGGGGTATCGATCGAAAACGGCGTACTGATCCGCCGCTTCAAGCCCGCGCCGATCGACGGCGAACACCACGCGTATTACCGCAAACACGGAAAATGGGGACGACGGATCCGTGTCAGGCTCCACAGGCTGGGCATATTGGGGAGTTGGGCTTCGCGCCACCCCGACTGGAGTTTCGGCACCGAAGCGGAACGCCGCGCCTTCGAATCGCACCCTCAACACACGCCGCAGCTTCTGGATTTCATCCGCGAACACCGCAACGAATACCAGGCCTTCCTCTTCCTGAACTATTATTTCAGCCAGACCGTGCTGGGGGTCGCCATCGCTCCCGAAAAGAGCATCCTTATCCCGCTGGCGCACCCCAACAACCCGCTCTATTTCGGGATGAATGTAACGATGTTCACCCGTGTCAGGCACATCGCCTTCAATACGGCGGCCGAAGAGCGGCTCTGCGAAGGGATCTTCGGAAGGTCGATGGCACCCTGGAGCCTGGTCGGATGCGGCATCGAGGAGGTGCCTCCGGCCGATTGGGAGGAGGTTCGCAAACGCTACGACCTGCCGGACCGATACCTGCTCTATCTGGGTCGCGTGACGCCGCCGAAGATCGATCGCATCATTCCCGAATTTCTACGCTACAAACGCCGGTACGGAGGTGATGTCAAGCTGGTTCTGGTCGGAGGCATCGACCCCGACATCGCACGTCCCGACTCCAGCGAAATCCTCATGACCGGATTTGTCTCCGAGGCCGAAAAGAGCGCGATCATCCGACATGCCACCGCCATGGTCAATCCGTCGAAACTGGAGAGCCTTTCGCTGCTGATGCTCGAGGCGATGCAGAATCGCATCCCGGTCCTGGTGAACGGCAAAAGCGAAGTGATGAAGGATCACTGCAAACTCAGCGGAGCGGCACTCTGGTACGACAGCAGCCGCGATTTCCGCAAAAAGCTTCACCGGCTCCTCGAAGACGACGAATTGCGGCGCCAGATCGCCGAACGCGGTCCGGCGTATGTCCGGAAAAACTACTCCTGGGAGGTGGTCATTCCCAAGCTCCGGGCCATCATCGAGAGCCTCTGACCACAGAAAAAAGGCGGATCGTCATGATCCGCCTTTTCTGCTGGCTCTCCGCAAGGCCGGCTTCAGAAACGGTGCACAGCCCGCACAAGGAACTTGTTGTATTTCGGAATCTCCACCACGTAAGGCGGTTCAATGCTCATGTGAGAGGTATAGGCATTCTTTTCGTCCATTTCGGTCGACGAGAAGTAATAGACCATGCGATCCATCCGTTCTCCGCCGGCATCCTTCAAGGCACCGTTGAATCGGTTCCGCGCCTGACGGTTGTTGTGCATTCGCGAACCGCCGTTGTAGTTGTGACCGATCGTCAGCAACTCGTCGATGGCCGGAAGATACCACCCTTCGCCCTTTTCGCGGCACCACTTGAAGGCCGGGAAATCATCCCACGAAAGGCCCTGCTCCTCGATATAGCGGGCCACCTTCTCCATGTTGTCCACGCCGTCGATCCGGTTGTCGGCCCCTACGACCCGAAGATCCGGCTTGCGGAATTCGCTCCAGTGGAGGTATATTTCATCGAGCGACAGCACCAGACCATGGCGTTTGTCTTCGGACAACTGGCAGACGATGCCCTTCACGCCGTTCCGATCGTACAACTCCCCGATCTCGTACTCCTTAAGATCGTTCGGTCCGAGCGGCATCTGCTGCGCAGAAGCGCCGGGCTGAGACGCCTCGGACGTTTTGACGGCCGGGACAAGCGGTGTTGCAGGGATGACATCCCTCGTATAATACTCCATATCCCCGTTGGCATAGCGGATATAGTGGATCTCGGGGATCGGCAAGACATAGGTCGGCCCCTCGGGATTCGAGAATCGCTTGTAGCGAACGTTCTCCGGAGTAATTTCCAATACTTTTGCTTCGATCTTCGTCGAGTCGATCTTTACAATCAGATCCTGTGCCGAGGCCGCAAAGACCCCGAAAATGGCTGCAAACAGCAACGCTATTCCTCTTTTCATTGTTCTCTGATACGGGTTGTGTCGCAAAGATAACGCTTTTCCAAACATTCTTGTTATCTTTGTCGCAAGATAAATTTTTCGAACATGGCATTTTTCGATATTTTCCGCAAGAAACAGCAGGAAAATCCCGCCTCCGAGGAGCAGCTCCGGCAGCAGCGACAGGAGCTCGACGCCGGACTGGAGAAGACCAAAACCGGGCTCTTCTCGAAACTGGCCCGCGCCGTGGCCGGGCATTCGACCGTCGACGCCGACCTGCTCGATGAACTGGAAGAGGTGCTCATCACCTCGGATGTCGGCGTGGAGACCACCGTGAAGATCATCCGCCGCATCGAGGAGCGCGTCGCCCGCGACAAATACATGAACTCATCCGAACTGCAGTCGATCCTGCGCGAGGAGATCGCGGCGCTGCTCGAACAGGCGCACGGATCGGCCGAACACTTCGGGCTCGATGCCCGGGAGGGGGAACCCTATGTCGTGATGGTCGTCGGCGTGAACGGCTCCGGGAAGACCACCACCATCGGCAAACTCGCCGCTCAGCTCGTCAAGGCCGGGCGCAAGGTCTGGATCGGCGCCGCCGATACGTTCCGGGCCGCAGCCATCGACCAGCTGCAGGTCTGGGCCGACCGCGCCGGAGCCACGATGATCCGCCAGCAGATGGGATCCGACCCCGCGTCGGTGGCCTTCGACACGCTCACCTCGGCCAAGGCAAACGGCGCCGACGTCGTGCTGATCGACACGGCGGGGCGTCTGCACAACAAGATCAACCTGATGAACGAACTGACGAAGATCCGCAACGTCATGTCGAAGGTGATCCCCGGAGCGCCCCACGAGGTGATGCTCGTACTGGACGGATCGACCGGACAGAACGCCTTCGAACAGGCCCGGCAGTTCACACAGGCCACGCAGGTCACGTCACTGGCGATCACCAAGCTCGACGGAACGGCCAAGGGGGGCGTGGTGATCGGCATCAGCGACCAGTTCCACATCCCGGTCCGCTACATCGGCATCGGCGAAGGGATCGACCAGTTGCGCATCTTCGACCGCCGGGAGTTTGTCAACGCATTGTTCGGGAATGAAAAAGATTAACGTCATCACGCTCGGCTGCTCGAAGAACACCGTCGACAGCGAACACCTCATGGCCCGGCTGGCAGCCGCGGGATACGAAGTCCGCTTCGACAGCGACCACACGGACGCCAAGGTCGTCGTCATCAACACCTGCGGATTCATCGGTGACGCCAAGCAGGAGTCCATCGAGATGATCCTCCGGGCCGTCGAGGCCAAAAAAGCCGGAAAAATAGAGCGGCTCTTCGTCATCGGATGTCTCTCGGAGCGTTATGCCGACGAGTTGCGCCGGGAGATCCCCGAAGTCGACGAATACTTCGGCGCCCGGACCTGGGAGGGTATCACCCGGGCGCTCGGGGCTGCAGAAGATCCGTCGCTGGCCACCGAACGCCACCTCACCACGCCGAAACACTACGCCTACCTGAAGATCTCGGAAGGCTGCAACTGGAAATGCGGCTACTGCGCCATTCCGCTCATCCGCGGCCCGCACGTCTCCGTACCGATGGAGGAGCTCGAGGAGGAGGCCCGCAAGCTGGCCGCACAAGGCGTCCGTGAGTTGATTGTCATCGCCCAGGACACCACCTACTACGGGCTCGACCGCTACGGGAAACGACAAATTGCCGAGCTCCTGCGCCGGCTGTGCCGCATCGACGGAATCGAGTGGATCCGACTCCACTACGCCTACCCCGCAGCATTCCCCGAAGAGCTCATCGAGGTGATGGCCTCGGAGCCGAAAATCTGCAAGTACCTCGATATTCCCTTCCAGCACATCTCCGACGCACAGCTCGCGGCCATGCTGCGACGCCACACCAAGGCCGAAGCCATGGAATTGATCCGCAAGTTGCGGGCGGCAATCCCCGATCTGGCGCTGCGAACCACCCTGCTGGTGGGCTATCCCGGCGAGACCGAGGAGGACTTCGCGGAGTTGCTCGATTTCGTACGCGAGGTTCGTTTCGAGCGGCTCGGAGTTTTTGCATACTCCGAGGAGGAGGGGACCCATTCGGCCCTAAAACTTACCGATGACGTTCCCGAGGAGGTCAAACAGCAGCGCGTGGAGCGCATCATGGCCCTGCAGAACGAGATCTCATTGGAAAACAACCGACAGCGGGTGGGGCGTGAGGAGCGCGTGTTGATCGATTCCCGGCAGGGAGACTGGTATGTCGGGCGTTCGCAATACGACTCTCCGGAGGTCGATCAGGAGATTCTCATACCCGTTGGCGACAAACGTTTGCTCCGGGGGCACTTTTATCGCGTAAGGATCGACGCGGCCGAGGATTATGATCTTTATGCCACTCCGATCCTCTGAATAAAATAATTTGTGTTTTATTCTTTTTTTTACTACCTTTGAAAAACAAAACGGACCTATTCCGACACCGATGGCCGATAAGCGTGTGATAACGAACATCGAAGCCCATGTCAGGCAGTTGATCGACGACCACAAAAGGCTGTCGAAGCGATGCGCGGAACTTACAGGGCAGCGCGATGCACTGCGGGCCGAGAAGCGGGCGCTCGAAGAGCGCATCCGGACGCTCGAGGCCGAAGTGGCGAGAATGCAGCTCGTGGAAGGTCTTGCCGGAACAGGTTCCAATCGCGAAAAGGCGAGAGCGCGCGTCAACAGACTGATGCGGGAGGTTGACAGATGCATCGCCTTGCTGGGGCAGCCCGCCGCGATACCCGATGTCGGGGCAGACGGAAAGACTCGATAAGGGTCGGGGCCCCTTGGGATGACGGATGGTGATAAACGAAAGCGAAACACGAAAAATGGCAAAACAGGCGATAACCCTCAAAATAGCCGGAAAACGCTATCCTTTCAATATTGAAAGCGGGAAAGAAGAGGTATACCGTCTGGCCGAACGAGAGGTAAACAGCTATATCGCGCTGATCAAGCAGCAGAACATCAAGGGATGGAACGAACAGGACTATCTGGCGATGGCAGCCTTGAAGTTCGCAATTGCGAACGTCGGGATGCGGCAGAGCAGGGAACTCGACAACGAGGATCTTGAACAGCTCGAAAAGATCGGTTCGGAAATAGATGCATACCTCAACACCCTCTAAGGGGGGGCGAGAGAGGAGAGGAGAGGAGAGGAGAGAAGAAGCCTCCGGACCAACTCCTGAAACGAGGGGAAGGGGCAGAGGAAGCAAGAAAGGGAGCAGAGAGAGACGGGTGCGAAGGCTAAGGTGAGGGAAAAGAGAGGAAGAGAGAAGGAAGAAGAGGAGGAGGAAAGGACAATCCGAAGGATAAATGCCGAAGGAACGCGGATGCAGATCCGGAAGCAGAAATCCCCGAAAAGATAGTTGAGAAAAGGCGGATAACGGAAACAAGACCTGCCGTAACTCGCAAAACAACGTTCTTTTTACATATCAGAATCTACCCGCATAGATTCCTTAAAGCTTTGCGAAACTGAACACTTTTTAAATTGGGGCAACTCCCGATGCTTCAAAATCAGGCCTTACTACCCGCATTGGGGAGTGCGTTACGGCGCACCGTTGGAAGATTGCGATACTCGGAGCCCCCACACATGACCTATCTTGCAGATTCGTCAAACAAGAATAAGGAAGCCTATGCGGTTTTTTTTGTATGCAACGATAACCTAATATATTAATTATTAAAAACACGTAAGACCAATGTATACCACCATTTTGGTTGCCTGCATCTCAGCAGTGGCCGCCGTGGCGATTTATGCGGTTGTTACGAATCTCGTCGTCAAGAACTCGATTCGCAAACGCCGTGATATCGCGCTCAAGGAGGCCGAAGCCGAAGCCGAGATGATCAAGAAGGAGAGAATCCTGCAGGCCAAGGAGAAGTTCATCCAGCTCAAGAGTGAATACGACCGTCAGGTGAACGAACGCAATCAGAAGCTCAACCAGAGCGAGCAGCGTGCCAAGCAGATCGAACAGAACCTCCAGAACAAGGAGCGCGATCTCGAAAACAAACTCCGCGAGAACGAACGGCTCAAGGAGCAGATGCAGAATCAGATGCAGCTGCTCGAGCACAAGAAGGAGGAGATCGACCAAGTGCGCCGTGAACAGAACGTTCGCCTCGAACAGATCTCGGGAATGAGCACCGAGGAGGCCAAGAACATCCTCATGGAGAACATGAAGGCCGAAGCCAAAACCGAAGCCGCAGCCTACATCAACGAAACCATCGAAGAGGCCAAGATGACCGCATCGAAAGAGGCTAAACGCATCATCGTCGCTTCGATCCAGCGTGTGGCCACGGAAACGGCCATCGAGAATGCCGTCACGGTATTCAACATCGAGAGCGACGAAGTAAAGGGTCGCATCATCGGACGCGAAGGGCGCAACATCCGAGCCCTGGAGGCCGCAACCGGCATCGAAATCATCGTCGACGATACCCCCGAGGCCATCATCCTTTCGGGATTCGACCCCGTACGCCGTGAAATCGCACGGCTGGCGCTCCACCAACTCGTAACCGACGGCCGCATCCACCCCGCACGTATCGAAGAGGTCGTGGCAAAGGTCCAGAAACAGATCGAGGAGGAGATCGTCGAAGTTGGAAAACGTACGGCCATCGACCTGGGAATCCACGGTCTGCACCCCGAAATGATCCGCCTGATCGGCAAGATGAAATACCGCTCGTCCTATGGCCAGAACCTTCTGCAACACGCCCGCGAAACGGCGAATCTCGCAGGAATCATGGCCGCGGAGCTGGGTCTCAACCCCAAGATTGCACGCCGGGCCGGACTGCTGCACGATATCGGCAAGGTGCCCGATGACGAGCCCGAACTCCCGCACGCAATCATCGGCATGAAGCTCGCCGAAAAATACAAGGAGCGTCCCGAAGTCTGCAACGCTATCGGCGCCCACCACGACGAGGTGGAGATGACCTCACTCATTGCGCCGATCATCCAGGCCTGCGATGCCATCTCCGGAGCCCGTCCGGGCGCCCGCCGCGAGGTGGTCGAGAGCTACATCAAGCGTCTCAAGGAGATGGAGGACATCGCACTGTCGTACCCCGGAGTCGTGAAGACATACGCCATCCAGGCCGGACGCGAGTTGCGAGTAATCGTCGGAGCCGACAAACTCTCGGATCAGGAGTCGGAGGGGCTCTCGCACGATATCGCCAAGAAGATCCAGGACGAGATGACCTACCCCGGACAGGTGAAGATCACTGTCATCCGCGAAACCCGAGCTGTCGCCTACGCCAAATAGGCGCCAGCCAGACGTCGGCGCCCCTGGGAAAGAGGCATCGACGAAAAAAGCTGAAGAGGCAAGAGGGGGGGGGAAGAGAAAGCTCCTTCCCGGGAAAAATCCTCCGGAGATCTCCGGAGGATTTTTTTCATAAGAAAGATACCTGCAGCATGAAAACCCAAAAGACCGATACCATCACGCCGTCTCTTAAAAGTTATGTCGAGGAGCAAATCATTCCCCGTTACCGGGATTTCGACCGCGCACACAACCTCGACCACGTCCGGACGGTCATCGACCGCAGCCTGATGCTGGCGGCCTGCTACGACGTAGAACCCGACATGGTCTATACGATCGCCGCCTACCACGACACGGGACTGGTCAACGGACGCGAAAACCACCACCTCGATGCCGGACGAATCCTCGAAGCGGACACGATGCTGCGGCAATGGTTCTCACAGGAACAGATCCACACGATGTGTGAAGCCGTGGAGGACCACCGCGCCTCGGCAAAACACGCCCCGCGCTCCATCTACGGAAGAATCGTCGCCGAAGCGGACCGGGTGATCGACCCCGAGACGATCATCCGCCGCACGGTCCAGTACGGACTGGCCCACTACCCGACCCTCGACCGCGAAGGGCACTATGCCCGCTGCATGGAGCACCTGCAGCAAAAATACGCCGAAGGGGGCTACCTGCAGTTATGGATCGAAGAGTCGGAGAATGCCCGGCGCCTCGAGGAGCTGCGGCAAATCATCCGAGAACCGCAACGGATCCGGAGGATCTTCGACGAGGCTTTCGACCGGGAAAACATCGAAAATATCGGCTGAACTCCGAAAAGCGGAGGACAAAACGACGATGCCAAGATTCCTTTTTGGACAAGAGCCAAAAAATTCGTATCTTTAGGGCTCACATGGTATGAAATCCCTCTTCGCCAAATACGGACTTCTGTTCATCGGGCTGCTCTCCTTGCCGGGCATTCCCGGCCTCTTTGCTGCGGACCTGTTGCACAGCAGGTTTTCACTCGTCCTGCCCGACCAGTTCCCGACCAACGAGGTCCGGGACCTCTTCCAGGACTCCGACGGATACATCTGGATGGGCACCGATTGCGGGCTGTTGCGTTATGACGGATACGATCTCATCACCTACGATCAAAATCTGGCCCCCGGAATCGGGTTCAATGCCTTCGTCAACACGATGGCCGAGGATCGGGACAAAAACATCTGGATCGGAACCGAACACGGGCTCTTCTGCCTCGACAAAATATCCGGAAATGTCACGGCGGCCGATTGCGGAGAGCTCGCCGACGACAATGTCTCGGTCGTCTTCTGCGATACCGGGAACGGAGTCTGGGCAGCCGGAGAGAAGGGTCTCTTCCGAAAAGGATCCACCGTACGGAGATTCTACCAGATGGACATCCGCGACAACAACGGAGAACTCATAACCGGCATCACCTCGGTGATCAAGGACCGGAACGTCTGTCTGTGGATCGTCTCACAAAACTGCGGACTGCTGCGATACGACATCCGGGAAAAGAGAACATACGTATACGACGATCCTCTGCTTCGTGCGGCCCGTGTCGCCTTCTGCGATTCCGAAGGAATCATCTGGATCGGGACCGCTGGAGCCGGACTGCTGAGGCTGAAAAACCCATACAGCCCCTCCGCCCCGGAGTACGTCCGATATCGTCACACGTCCGACGACCATTCTCTTCTTGACGATTCAATCTCCGACATCGCCGAGGATCCGTCGCAGGGGATTCTGTGGATCGGAACGTCCAGCGGTTTGAGTGTCCTGCATGACAAATACGACCCCGCCTCGTTCGAGAACTTCAAATCCGGATCCAGAATCGGAGAACTCCCCTACAATCATGTCACCTCGCTGCTCCTGACCAGGGACAGCCAAGTATGGGTCGCAATGGAGGGCGGCGGCGTCTGCAAGACCCAGATGCGCGAGTTCCACTTCGCCGACAACTCCTCCTACAACCTCCGTACACTCTACAACACGAGCTCCATCCAGAGTCTTCACTACATCGGCGACGGAGATTTCTGGATCGGAATGCCCGATGTCGGACTCGTCCACTACAACATCCACAGCGGACAAGTCCGCAATACGTCGCAAATACCCGGGCTGAGCCGGATGCCCGACAACACCACCGTTACCTCGATCCTCCACAGAAAAACCGACGGAACATACTGGTTTGCAACCGACGATACGGGAATATGGATCTATGACCCCGCCCGTGGAAGCCTCAGGCAGATGGATCGACACAACACCCCCGCCATGCACGACGACCGAATCCATGTGCTCCGCGAGGACCCTTTTGGCAATGTCTGGATCGGGACACGGCGCGGTTTCTGCATCCACACCTACGACGGACATACGCTATCGCCCGAAAAATGGTGGGGGGGGGAGATCGGGCTCTGTCCCGCGAATCCGGATGTGCACGACATCTGTTTCGACAATGAAGGAAGAGTCTGGATAGCCGTATACGCCGAAGGCATCGTGAGATTCGATTTGCGGAACAAGGAGTGCCGGCGTTTCCTCAAAGAGGACGGATTACCCGACGAATGCATCGTTTGCCTGGCCGTCGATCCGCACGGAAGCGTCTGGGCAGGCTCCTCCCACGGAATTGTCGTATGCCCCACCCGCAGCGAACGTTTCCAGCCCGTGACATCGCTCCCCGCACAGGGCCGCATGCGCGTAACCAACATTCTGAAGGATACCAACGACCGACTCTGGATCTCTACGGCCAATTCGGTCTATTCGCTCTCGGCCGACGCCGACGGCAACATCGAGAACATCAATACCTATCAGGTCTCCGGAGAGACCCGATCCTTCTATTTCAACCGCCATTCGGCCGCCTTGCTCGACTATTCCCGCATCGCGTTCGGCGGATCGGACGGGCTGAGGATCTTCACCGGGAGCCGTGCCTTCCAGCGAAAGACGACTCTGCCGCTCGTATTCACGGATTTCAAGGTCCACAACCGCTCGTTGCGCAGCATGCCCGAATCCGAGCGCAGGCAAATCGCGGACAAGGATATCGCATACGCCACCTCCATCCGGCTCAACCACCGGCAGAACAATTTCAGTATCGAATTCTCCGTACTCTCGTTCCTCTCGCCGACCGACAATATCTTCCAATACCAGCTGGACGGGGTGGATCCCAGTTTCGTCACCGTGGACTGGCGACACAGAACCGCCTTTTACAGCAACCTCCCCGCCGGGACCTACACCTTCCGACTGCGGGGTGCCGGAAGCAATGGCGTATGGTGCAGTAACGAAAAAACGCTGTCGATACGAATCGATCCCCCGCCCATGCAGTCCTGGTGGGCCATTCTCATCTATGTGGTTCTGTTCCTCACCCTGATCTACGCCGCGTTCCGCTTCACTCGCTACCGGCTGCGCATGGAACACGAGATCCGTATCTCACACCTCGAACAGCAGCAAATCGAAGAGCTGAACCGCGTGAAACTGCAGTTCTTCACCAATGTGACACACGAACTGATGACGCCGCTGAGTATTCTGCTGACGTCGCTCGAAGGGCTCAACAACGGAATCGGCGAACGACGCACGCTCTACTCCATCATGACGGTGAACGCCACACGGCTCATGCGTCTGATCCAACAGATCCTCGAATTCCGGAAAGCCGAAAGCGGGAATCTGAAACTCCGCGTTTCCAGAGGCAACCTGACGGCTTTCGTACGCAAGTGCGGCGAAGCCTTCAAACCGCTGGTCGACAAAAAGGAGCTGACCTTCTCGTTCGATTCCGATCCCGAGAATATCTCCGGATGGTTCGATCCCGACAAAGTCGACAAGATCATCTACAACCTGCTTTCAAATGCCGCCAAATATACCCCCTCCGGAGGCCGGATCGGAATCTGCATGCGGCTGTGCGAGGAGGCTGCCGAAATCGAGGTCGCCAACAGCGGAGACCTCATGAACAAAGAGACCATCGACAACCTTTTCAAGCGCTTCTACGACGGCAAATATCGGAAGTTCAACACAATAGGAACCGGCATCGGATTGTCGCTGGTCAAAGATCTCGTCACCATCCACAAGGGGCAGATCTCCGTGACGAGCACCCGGGAACGCGGGAACTGTTTCCGCGTGACCCTGCCGATCCTGCCCGATGCCTACACACCCGAGGAGATCGACGACGAAACCGACGATCGGACCGACGGTTTCAATGCCGTGCTTGAACCTCCGCTGGCTCCAATCCCGCCACAGCCGGACGACACATCCTCAGCATCCGACGAGGAGGAGCTGACCCCGCTGTCCGAAAACACGGATCCGGAACTCCTCGACACGCCGGAAAGACGACATACGGTCATGATCGTCGACGACAACGAGAACCTCCGGGAGCTGATCCGCCATCTGCTCGAACGCCGTTTCCAGATCATCACCGCAGCCAGCGGGCAAGAGGCCATCCAACGACTGACGGAAGATTCGGTCGACCTGGTGGTTTCCGATGTCATGATGGAGGAGATGGACGGACTGGAGCTCTGCCACTGGATCAAAAGCACGTTCGAATATTGCCACATCCCCGTCATCCTGCTGACCGCACGCCACGGTGATACCAACCGTGTCGAAGGATACAATTCGGGGGCCGACGGATACATCACCAAACCGTTCAGTTTCCAGGTGCTGCTCGCCCGGATCGACAACCTGCTCAAACAACAGGCCACGCGCAGTTCCCGCTTCCGGAATCAGGTCGTCTTCGAGGTCGAAAAACTCGAGTACACCTCCATGGACGAACAATTCCTGCGACAGGCGATCGACTGCGTGAATGCCCACATCGCAGACAGTGCCTTTTCACGCACCGATTTCGTCCGCGAGATGAACACCTCACGCACGGTGCTCACGGAAAAGCTGAAATCACTCACGGGATTGACGCCGGCGGCGTTTGTCCTCGACGTACGTCTGCGCGCCGCATGCACCCTGCTGGAAAAACAGAGGCACATACGCGTGGCCGATCTTGCCTACGCCTCGGGATTCAACGACCCGAAGTATTTCAGCATGTGTTTCAAGAAGAAATTCGGATTCTCGCCCCGAGAATATGTGGAACAGCTCTCCAACCCGGAGAAGAAACAGCCGCAGACAGATAAAAAATCTGAATAACAGCATTTTGCCACATAATCCTCAACGGTGAAAATTGTCCGGAATTTTTCTTCCGATGAAATTTTACGGTCAAATTTCCCCCGTTTGTTCCCTTGTTTTTTCGGAATTTTGGATTCAGAAAAGCGGATGCCGCACCTGCAGGTCTGCGGACATTCGATCAAACAGAATCCAAAATCCTAATTCTTACCTTTATGAAGAAACTCTATTCTTTCCGCGTCCTGGCCACCAGGAGTCTTGCTCTGGCGACGGCCTTCCTCTTCGCGTGCTCGAACGACGACACACCAACCCCTCCACCCTCCGGTCCCGACAGCGACGATCCCGGAGTAGAGGTGGCCGCTACACCGATCAAGAGTCTAAAGGCCACTATCGGCGAGGAGACCGTAACCGCTACGGTGGACGATGAACAGAAACAGGCCTCGCTGAACTTCGATTATGCCGAAGACTTCACAAGCGTCACTCTTGCCGTCGAAACCAATACGGGCTGGAAGGTCCAGGCTCCGGCCGAACTTGACGGTATCGACCTTTCGACGGATCCCAGCATCACCTTCGCCTCCGACGACGACCAGACGATGACCTATAACCTCGTGCTGGCGACGAACGCCAATCCGATCGACGTGTCGAAACTGAGCGTAGCGGGAGCCTCCGTAAGCATTTCGCCCGACAACGCCTCCCGCATCATCATCACCTTCGATGCGAATGCCTCGACCACCGTCGAGATAACCTTCGCCGATGGAGCGCTCAAGGAGGGCGCCTCGATCTCGGGAATGAGCGGGAACATACTGACCCTTGCATTCGGTGCCACGACCGAACAGGAGGTCTCGGTGATGATCAACGGCAAGGAGCACAAGTATACCTTTGTTCTCGAGATGCCCGCACTGGCCGATGAATTCCTCAAAAAACTGAAAACCGTGGGCGACTTCATTGACAAGACGGCCGAATATGCATTCGCCTCGAAATACGACTATATCAAGGTATACAACGCCACCACGCTGAACAACATGCCGGGCGCCACCAATGGCAAGGGAGAAGGCGAAGGCAACACCTCGGAACCCGTACACTGGAGGAACAACAGTTCGCTGGAGGTCCAGGAGGCCGCCATGCGGTGTCTGGGCGACTGCACGGATGCAGACTTTACCCAGACCGTCACGGGTGTGAACTTCACGATCGTGACCGTCGACAAGTCCAAGGTCAGAGGCAAAATCGTGGCCAGCAGCGAAGATCGCGGATTCTCGATCGACGGTTCCGAGGGTCTCATCGCCATGAGCGGAAATGTCGTCGTGCGTGAAGACCAGAAATTCCGTAACAACCTGATCGCCGTCGACGGCACCACACTGGCAAACAGCCTCTCCTGGTCGAAAGCGTTCCGGACAGCTATCGCCTTCGACAAAGAGGGAACCATCCATTTCGTACTGGCCGGACTGGATGCGAACAACTCGATCCGGCAGCTTCCCTTCTGCGAGGACCAGACCGACCACAACGCCGTGCTCAGCGACAACGAACGGGACAAATACTATTACGGCCACGAAGACAACTACAAGAACAAATTCCTTGCATCCTGGGAATTCGACATGCAGAGTGTGGCAACAGCACACATGCTCATGATTCTAAACGGAGAAGCCAAGGGTTGGCGCTGGGGCCTGCTCAATGACGGAAACAGCGCAACTCCCGGCAGCGCAACCGCATACAATGCAAGAGCCCGCCGCACCTTCATCGGCGAAACCGAAGACAAGATCGTCTTCGCTACCGAAACCGGAGATGGCGTGCTGATGTCTCAGGGCGGGCGCGTGCTGCAGGTTGCAGGCTGCACCAATGCCACGGCGACCTCCCGTCACGACGAATGGATGAACGTCGCGGACACAAACGGCGGCTCGACCGAATACTATCCCTCGATCTACGTCGACGGCGTAAATGTCTCGGGTGGAGCATCCAGCACGTGTCCTCTCTGCTACAAGATCGTCTACAACGCCAAATAACCTCTGAACACATGCCCGGCCGCAGGCCCCTCCTGCGGCCGGATCGCTCAAACCGGAAATACGGCGACTCGATGCTCTGCGGAGCACCGAGTCGACCGGATTCCCGAACTGAACCGCACCCCGACATTCAACCAATCATGAAACCCAATTTACGCAACCGTTTCGTACCGATCCTGTCACTTTCACTGCTCGTCCTGTTCGGAGGCGCCTGCTCCGAAACCCCGGACAACATTGCCGAAACCATCCGTGGAGAGGCCTTCTCCGCACTCTCGGTAACGGCAAACAACGGTGAGACGGTCCAGGCCGTCGCCATCGACGAGAAAAACTACTCGCTGGCTTTCGATACTGCCGACGAGTTCGACAAATGTTCCATCCACGTAAGCCTCAATCCCGGCTACACGCTCATCTATCCCGAAAATCCCGAACAATTCGACCTCGGGGCCTCTCCCGTGATCCATTTCAACAACCCCCAGGGACGAATCATTAAATACTGGCTCTCGGTACGCTCCAACTCGCTGCCGCTCGTGGACGCCTCGAAGATCTCGGTCGAAGGCAGCAGCACCTCGGATGACGTGACCCTCTCAAGTGCGACAAAAACCCTGACCGTGAACTACGCGCTCGGCATGGACATGACGGCCATCACCCTCATCTTCGGCGACGGGTCTCTGCTCGACGGGGGTTCCGTAGGCACAGACAACCGCGCAACGTTCGATCTCTCGAAAGGCAAAGACGAAACGCTGCTCGTCGACATGAACGGAAAACAGGTCGCATACACGGTGCAGATCAATTTCGGCCGCGTAATGGCCGCACCCTCGTCCATCGGTATGCGCGACGTGACAACCCAGTTCGTCGAGGAGGGATCCCCCTTCACCGTCTACCAGGCCACCTCGTTGCCCGCCGTACCCATACTCAACGAAGGTCAGCCCGAAGAGCCCGAATTCTGGACGAACGGCAACTACGGAAACAGCCTCGACGCCCAGCTGGCGGCCATGAGTTTCCTCGGAGACTGGGCGTCCAACCGTCCCACGACCGTACTCAACAACCAGTCGCTGACCGTCATATTCGTCGATCCGCAGAAAGTATCCGGCAGCATCAGGGCCGACGACGCCGGCGGTCTCGAAATAGACGGTTCGATGGCCGATTTCGTGATGACCGGCTGCTCGAAGGAGCTGCAGAGCGAGGTGGTATTGGAGGAGCGGATCGTCGATCAGAAAATAAAGAACCTCGGAAAGGGCTATTTCCGGGCTTGCGTGGCGTTCGACCGGGAGGGCGGGCTGCATCTGACCGGCGCGGCTCTCGCGCCCGACAACCTCGCGCCAACCGATATCTCGCAATACCGGGAAATGGCCTTCGTAGATCCCCAATACTACGGGCTGCTCACCGATGAAACCATGGCCGAGCACTTCCCGCAAAAGGCGAAATATGCCGATTATACCTCCGCCTGGTCCTTCGATGCGAAATGTTTCGCAACGGCCTATCCCCGGATCATCTGGGACGGAAATGCGCTGAGGTATCAAACCAGCATCGCAAACGACGGATACGGCGACTCGTCCGGGAACGGAACGGCCTGGAACGGAGAACGCACCCGCTGTTTCATCGGTACGACGTTCGACGGAAGAATCGCCTTCGCCGCCTCGAACGGCAAAAGCGGCATGCTGCAGATTGCCTGGCTGCTGCAGAAACTGGGCTGGCGATACATGTACTATGTGGGAGGATCGTTCTATGCCGACGACGAATTCCAGCCGACCATCTACCTCTACGGGAATCGGGTCTGCGGGGCGGAATACCAGACCGCCAAATACCTGTTGACCTTCGATGCGAAACAATAACGCTTAACCGAACCGAATCATGAAAAAAATACCCTTCTGTCTGTTGCTCGCACTCTGTGCCGCGTGGGGTCCGATGAGCTCGACGGCAGCGGAAAATACGGCGGGAACAACCGCCGGACAGCAGAGCCGCCGCACCGTCGAATACTCCGGCCGCGTGCTGGACGCACGGACCAACGACCCGCTCGTCGGAGCCACGGTCATCCTCAAAGGTACAACCATCGGAACCAGCACCGACATCAACGGGGAATTCCGGATCGGGGTCCCCGAATCCATCCGCACGGTCGAACTGGAGGTCTCCTATATGGGTTATCGCTCCGAAACGGTTCAATCCGTACAAACCGCAGAGATCGTCATCCGTCTGCAGGAGGATGCGACCTCTCTCGAAGAGGTGCAGGTCATCGCTTACGGGCAGCAGAAAAAGGTCTCCGTGACGGGCGCCATCGCCTCCATCGCCACCAAGGACCTGCTCAAATCCCCGAGCGGAAGCCCCGCCAATGCACTTGCAGGAGCCGTCACCGGCATCTCCTCCGTGCAGATGTCCGGACAGCCCGGAGCCGAGGATCCCTCGATCTATGTCCGCGGAACCGGTTCGCTTTCGAATGCCACGTCGCAGCCGCTGATTCTGGTCGACGGCGTCGAGCGTTCGTTCTTCCAGATGGACCCTCATGAGATCGAAAGCATCACGGTCCTCAAGGATGCCTCCTCGACCGCCGTCTTCGGAGTCCGGGGCGCCAACGGCGTCATTCTCGTAACCACACGGCGCGGGGACAAGGGAGCTCCCGAAATCTCGTGGAACTCCTCCTTCGGTCTGACCCAGACCCTACGCAACCTGACCGGTGTGGGCAGTTACGACTACGCCCGCATCTATTCGGAAATCGAAATGTCGGACACCCCGGGGCTCACCGAAGACAAGCTTACCTTTTCGCCCTATGTCATCGAACGGTTCCGAAAGGGTGACGACCCGATCATGTTTCCCGACGTCGACTGGAACGATTACATCTTCAAGAACCTCGCCTGGCAAACCCAGCACAGCGCAACCATCTCCGGAGGTGGTGACCGCGTCCGTTACTTCGTCTCGGGCGGATTCCTCGAACAGGACGGAATGCTCAAGAAGATGTACGAGAACTACGATCCCAACTACAACTACAAACGGTTCAACTACCGTTCGAACATCGACATCGATCTGACCCGAACCACGCTGCTCAAACTCAACGTCGGCGGGAGAACCGGTACGAGACGGGAGCCCGTGGCCGATGCCTTGTGGCAGAAAATCATGTGGGCTACGCCCTTCTCAAGTCCGGGATTCGTCGACGGGAAATACATCACCAACACCCACAGCAGCTACATTCCCCTGGCCGAACTTTCAAGTGGTCTGGACTACTACTACAACTGGGGATACCGGAAGGTCCGCTCCAATGAGCTGAACCTCGACCTGGCACTCGAACAGAAACTCGACATCATCACCAAGGGGCTCAAGGTCAATGTCAAGGGGGCCTACAACACCAGCCATTCCGTCACCAATCAGTATGGCGTGACGGCCGGCGACAGTGCCTACTCCCCCTACTACCTGGGATCGATCACTCAGCCCGGGATGGACGTCTCGGATCCGGAATTCGACAACACCATCATCTACAAAACCGACGGCGTTACGGGCATGGACGAGCCGATGAGCTACTCCGAACCCGCAACCTCCCGCGGCCGGAACTGGTACCTCGAGGCAAGCATCAACTACCAGCGATCGTTCGGCGACCACGACGTCTCGGCGCTGCTGCTCTACAACCAGTCGAAGACCTATTATCCGGCCGAGTACAGCGACATTCCCACTGCCTATGTCGGATACGTCGGCCGGGCAACCTACTCCTACAAGAAACGCTATCTGCTCGATTTCAACATCGGATACAACGGTTCGGAGAATTTCGCTCCCGGGAAACGATACGGCGTATTCCCCGCCGGATCCGTCGGTTGGATCATCTCGGAGGAGAACTTCATGAAGAACCAGCAGGTCGTCGATTTCCTCAAGATCAGGGCATCCTACGGACTGGTCGGAAACGACAAGTACAGCGGGGCCCGCTTCCTCTACCGGCAGGGGCTCTGGTACGGCGAACACTCGATCCGCAACACCGGCGGAAGCTACAGCTTCGGAAGCGAATTCACCGGCATGCAGTACGACGCCGTCGAGGGGACGATCGGCAACGACGAAGTGACCTGGGAAAAGGTCCGCAAACAAAACTACGGCATCGATCTGAAGATGTTCGGTTCGAGACTCTCGCTGACGGCCGACTACTTCTTCGAGCACCGTTACGACATTCTCTCGGCAAGGAACACCCTCCCCTCGATCGTGGCCGTCAGCCTGCCGCTGATGAACCTCGGCGTAGTGGACAACAAAGGCTTCGAGATCTCGCTCGGATGGAACGCCAACGCCACCAATCTCAACTGGTGGGTACAGGGCAACGTCTCCTATTCGAAAAACAAGATCATCTACATGGACGAGGTCACGCCGAACTATCCCTGGATGGCGCAGACCGGACGCAGCACAGGGTTGAACTACGGATACCTCTTCGACCGTTTCCTCTCCGAGGAGGATTTCGACGAGGCCGGGAATCTGAAGGTTGACGCCAATGGCAAACCGGTCCTGCCCGTCATGTCGCTGGCAAATCCCCGGCCCGGAGACGCCCTTTTCAAGGATCTCAACGCCGACGGCGTGATCGACGGAAACGACAAGACCTATTTCGGATACAGCGATCGCCCCGATTACGTCTTCGGTCTTCTGGGCGGCATCCGTTGGAAAGGATTCGAGATCTCCATGCAGTGGACGGCCGGACTCCATGCCTCCAGAATGCTCTCGGGAGAGTACCGCGAACCATTCGGAAGCACGAACTCCCGGGCGCTGCTCAAGTTCCTTGCCGACGACAGCTGGACGCCGCAAAACCCCGACGCACGATTCCCGCGTCTGACCTTCACCAACAAACAACACTACCTCGAGGACTCCGACCTGTGGCTCATGGACGGTTCCTACCTGCGGCTGAAGGTCCTTGACGTGGGCTACACCTTCGAGAAGAACAAATTCTTCAACAAACTGGGTGTCAAGTCTCTGAGAGTCTATTTCAGCGGATATAACATGCTGACGCTCTTCTCCGAGCTGAACGACATGGACATCGATCCCGAGGGTACGACCGGCGGATCATCCATCGATACGTATCCCAACATACGCATCTTCAATTTCGGAGTCAATATCACCTTTTAACTGACCGCTCATGAAAAAATCGATCATAAACCTGTTGTCCTTCGCAATCGCACTGGTGTGCGGAGCCGGTTGTGCCGACCTGAAATTCGGCGACGACTTTCTGGAAAAGGCCCCCGGCGTAGACATGACCATCGACTCGATCTTTTCGCGCAAGCTCTACGCCGACCGTGCGCTGACCGGAGCCTATGCCACCATGCGCTCCTGTCTGACACTCGGAAGCAACGAGAACTTCCCCAACGAAAGCGACAATGAATACGGATACAAACCCGCCGCCGACAAACTCGGATGGGACAACCTCGATGCCCTGACCGACATCATCAACAGCCACATGAGCTACGGCGGTGCCGCATCGGTCTACTATTCGGGGACCTACAGCGCCGAAACCGAGAACACCAGCACCAGCACCAAAATGGGCTTCAACCCGTGGCAGGATGCCACCTGGTGGGGAATCCGACGCGCCCTGCTCTACATCGAAAACGTCGACCGCGTTCCCGACATGACCCCGGAGGAAAAAGAGCGGGGAAAGGGGGAGGCCTACATGATCATGGCCTGCCATTACCTCGATCTGTTCCGGAATTTCGGCGGAATACCGCTGCTCAAGAGCTCGGTCAACGTCAGCAACCTCGACGGGGTGGACTTCAAGCGGCAAAGCGTCGAAGAGACCCTGAAGTATATCGTCAGCCTCTGTGACGAGGCCGCGAAACGACTTACGTGGACCGTCAACGCCTCCGAGGACGGACATTTCACGAAAGCCGCGGCCATGGGGCTGAAGATCCGTGCACTGGCTTTTGCGGCAAGCCCCCTCTTCAATGCTCCGGCACCCTACGCCCCGGCACAATCGCCCACGGGCGCCAACGCATCCAAAGTCTCGGCCCAGGATGCCGAAAGGATGATCTGGTGGGGGAACTGCTCGACGGAGCGGTGGAACGATGTGGTGACAGCCTGCAAGGAGTTTTTCGAGGAGAACACCCGAAACGGAAATATTTATGCACTCGTCGACACCGACAACCCCGCCGAGGACTTCTCCAAATGCTATGCGGACCGCAACAACGGCGAGATCCTGATCTCGACAGGCCGGCAGGTCGAAAAATTCTACGATCTTTATCACACCTACTGTTTCGGGCCATCGGTCGACCCGATCACCGGGAACAAGAACTGGGGATGGGGCGGCAGCTGCGTGACGCTCAACTATGTCGACCTCTTCCCCTCGAGCACCGGAGAACCGGCCCGTTACAGCGACTGGATCGCACGAAACGGACACAGCGGATCGGAGACAAACACCCCCTTCGTAGACCGAGACCCGAGGCTCTCCGAATCCGTGATGGTCATCGGCGGAAAGACATTCCGGGGGCGGCAACCCGAGATGTGGATCGGAGGCACCGAGCGCGGAGAGAAAAATGCCGGACGCGCCATCTCGGGATTCTGTATCCGCAAATTCTTCTGGGATTTCAACCCCGAGACCTACCACTACAAGGCCGTCTGCTCGCCCTATCTGCGTCTGGCGGAGATCTGCCTCACCTATGCCGAGGCCCTCAACGAAACCGGACAGAGCGAGCAGGCCAAGGAATGGCTCGACAAGACACGTGACCGCGCCGGACTGCCCGCCATTACCGATGCACAGCTCAAACGTCTCCATCCCGATGACGAGTTGGCCCAAGCTCCCGATTACCCGGAATTCCTCGGCGACAAACGCCTGCGCGAGGAGATTCTCGACGAACGGGCCCGCGAATTCTGCTTCGAGGAGGTCCGCTGGTACGATCTGGTGCGCTGGAAGCGAAGCGACATCCTCGAAGAGCCCCTCTACGGCATCACGATCACAGGAAACGCCTCCGCCCTGGAATTCTCCGATCCGCAACCCGAACCCGTCCGCGCCTGGACCAACAATTTCGATCCGAAATGGTACCTGAGCGCATTCCCCTCGGATGAGGTCAACAAGGGATACGGGCTCGTGCAGAACCCCGGTTGGTAGACGATTGTTAAACAGACAAATTTCAAACGATGAAAAAAGCATATTTCGCATTGCTGTTCCTGGTTGCTGCATTCGCCCGGGCCGAAGCGCAGGACGTGAAGGTCTGCGTCACCGACCATTGGAACAGGCCGCTGAGCGAAGTCGCGATAACGATAGCCGACGACCGCACGGTCGCCGCACGGACCGACGACCGCGGAGAGGCGGTGATCCAGGCACCCGAGGGCTCCAGGATCACGCTGACACTTTTCAACCGGAAAAGCAAGACCGTCCGTGTCGAAGGTTCCCGACTCAATGTCCAGCTCTCCGAAAACGACCGTCTTCTCGATCTGGGCTATGACGAACGCATCTCGAAATCGGAGAGCACCGCGGCACTGGCTGCCGCCGCATCCGAAGAGATCGAGGCATCAGGGCACCCCACCCTGATGAACAACCTCTACGGACTGATCCCCGGACTGGGGGTCTACCAGGGCAACAACCTTCCGTGGGACAACTCGCCGAATCTCTACGTCCGAGGCCAGGGCTCCTTCGGCGGCAACCAGGTGCTGGTCCTCGTCGACGGAATCGAACGCGACATGGCACAAATCAACCCCCAGGAGGTCGAAAGCATCACGGTCCTCAAGGATGCCGCATCGCTCGCCCTCTACGGAAACCGCGGAGCCGACGGCGTGGTGGTCATCACCACCAAACGCGGCGGCGACCACGGTCTGCGAACCCGCATCGATTACAATTTCGGCGTGCAGACCCCGTTCCGCGTCCCGGAAATGGCCGACGGATACGCCTATGCCGGAGCCGTGAACGAGGCCCTTGCAAACGACGGTCTCACACCGCGCTATACCATGCACGACATGAGGCTGATCGCAAACGGAGAGCGTCCGCAACTCTTCCCCGACATCGACTGGAACGCCCTTATCCTCCGCCAGGCCGCATTCACACACAACATAAACCTCTCCTTCGACGGAAACAGCAACCATATCCGCTATTTCGTCTATGCGAACTACAACAGCAACCGCGGATTCCTCAACAACACGGAGATGAACGACGGATACTCCACCCAGGTGGGAATGGACGCACTCAAGGTCCGCTCGAACATCGAGGCACGGCTGACGAAAAGCACCGTGGCGCGCGTCAACCTCATGGGACGCCTGATGCAGTATCAACAACCCAGCACCGGGACGGATCTGGCCGGTATGTACAATACGCCGGCCTCTGTATTCTATCCCCTGGCTCCGCAGTCCGAGGGCGGAGGCTGGGCCCGCAGCAAACTCTTCGACAACCCTCTGGCACAGCTGGTGGCTCGCGGATACAACACGGTGCTGCAACGGACGCTCTTCGCCGACCTGACGATCGATCAGGATCTCTCGATGCTTACCCCCGGGCTTTCGCTGCAGGTGCGCGTAGCCTATGACAATTCGGCCGACATCACCGATTCGAGGAGCTGCAACTACGGCTACAAGGAGGTCGCCCCGACAACCGACTCCTACGGAAATGTCGAGAAGATCTCCTACACGGCCTACGGCAACGACAGCAACATCTCGTTCAACAGCTGGCTCTCGGCGGCCATGAACCGTACGTCCGTATGGGCAAAGGTGCTCTACGACCGCTCCTTCGGCCGGCACGGTATCTCGGCGCGTCTGATCTTCAATGAGAACCGTTCGGACTACCGCGGCGCAAACAACTCCTACATGTATCGGGACGGAATCGCCTCGGTGGCATACAACTACGACTCCCGCTATCTGATACAGGCCGTCGTGACATACGGAGGCGCCAGCCAGATGCCATCGGGCGACAAATACAGGATCTATCCCGCCGTATCGGCCGCATGGATCGCATCCCGGGAATCGTTTCTGCGCAACGTCGAACAGCTCGACCTGCTCAAGTTGCGCGCATCGTTCGGCGTAACCGGAATGAGTGCACGACTCTCCTACGACATGGACAAGCAGTTCAACGGAGCCGGGAATTCATACATCTTCGTCGGATCCGTCTCCCAGTACGGTACGGCCCAGGGAGCCCTTCCCTCCACCGGAATCGAGCCCGAACGGGAATACCGAAGCAACATCGGTCTCGAACTCGGACTGTTCAAAAGCCTGACCTTCGATGCCGACCTCTTCTACAACGAACGGCACAATATCCGTGTCTCGTCCGACGCCACCCTCTCCGGGGTGTTGGGAATCGGAGCCCCCGACGTCTTCACCGGAAAGGTCCGCAACTACGGATGGGAACTCGCCCTAGGGTGGCGCAAACAATCCGGCGACTTCGGATACGGCATCCGCGGACAGGTATCCTACGCCAAGAATGAGATTCTTCAGAAGGAGGAGGGATACAAGCCCCACTGGTATATGTATGCCAGGAACAATGCAATCGACCGTTTCTACGGGCTGATGGCCGAAGGGCTCTATCAGACGGAGGATTTCAATCCGGACGGTTCGCTGCGCGCCGGACTTCCCGTCTCGACCTATCAGAGCCACGTACAACCCGGCGACGTGAAGTACTTCGACCTGAACGGTGACGGGAAAATCGACGCAAACGACTGCGCCTACCAGCTCTATGCCCCCCTGCCGCAACTCTACTACGGCATAAACATCGAACTGAAATGGCGCGGCCTGGGGCTGAGCGCCTACTTCCAGGGGACCGGGCGGTCGACGGTCGCCACCACGCTGGCGAGCATCTACCAACCGCTCTACGGCAACGACAAAAACGTCTCGGAGTACTATCTGGAGAACCGTTGGTCGACCAACAACCCCCAGGGACGCTATCCGCGGCTGACAACACTCTCCAATGCCAACAACTTCGCCGCAAGCTCTCTCTGGACCGAACGCGGGGACTTCCTCAAGCTCAGAACACTCTGCCTGTACTACAAGCTGCCACGGCATCTCGCAACGAAAATCCGGATGCGCGAATGCAGTCTCTATGTCAAGGGCATGAATCTCTTCTCGGCCGATCACGTCGGAATTCTCGACCCCGAGTACATCAGCACCGGATACCCCTCCGCTCGCAGCTACCAGGTCGGCCTCAACCTCATCTTCTAACACTTCCAGCACGATGAAAAAATCCATTGCAATCCTCCTCGCCGCCCCGTTGCTGCTGGCTTCGTGCAGCGATTTCCTGGAGCTCAACGAATCGGAATACCATACCGTCAAATACCAGTTCTCGACCTTCAGCCGGGTGAAACAGAGCGCCACAAACGTATACGGATATGTGCGCGACGGGCTGGCCGACGTCGAAGAGACGATGCTCGATGCCGCTACCGACGATGCCGTCTATGTCTGGGAAACAAACAACATCAAACGTTTCTATGACGGCAGCTGGTCCCCCGTGAATCTCATCGACGACCGTTGGGACGAGCTCTACGCGGCCATTGCCGCCGCGAACTACTTCCTGGAGAACTGTCCCGAAGATTTCCCCGAGGCCAAATACCAGGACAACTACGCCGAAGATCTCAAGCAGCTGAAAAACTATCCGTTCGAGATCCGGGCCCTGAGAGCCTATTTCCATTTCGAACTGCTCAAACGCTACCGCTCGATCGTCATTGCCAACCGCTCCTTCACCAAAGAGGAGGTCAACACGCTCGAACCGGCAACCTACGACAGGGCCGTCGAATGGATCGTCGACGAATGCGACGCCATCATTCCCTCGCTGCCCGTGACCTATTCGGGATCCTATTACGGCGAAGTGGGACGTGTGACCCGCGGAATGGCACAGGCCCTCAAGGCCCGGGTGCTGCTCTACGCGGCCAGTCCCCTGAACAATCCGACAGGAGACCGGACCCGGTATCTGAGAGCGGCCGCTGCTGCCAAAGAGATCATCGACAGCGGCGTCTATTCGCTCATCGACGAACAGACCACGAACAACGCATCCGCAAAAGGGTTGATCTTCGGGAAACTCTGTCCGCTGAGCTCGACCTTCGAAGCCGCCAATTTCCCGATCGGATACGAAGGCGGGAACACCGGAATATGCCCCTCACAGAACCTGGCCGAAGCGTTCGACATGCGCAACGGAACGGTCTTCAACCGAAACGACGAGGGACACTGGCGCAACCTGCTCAACGCCTCGATGCGTGATCCCCGCTTTGCAAAGACCCTGCTCTACAACGGAGCCCTGTTCAAGGATCAGTACATCCAGTCCTATACCGGAGGGCGCAACGGACTCCCCCTCGACGGGGCCTCCGTCACCTCGTACTACCTCTACAAGCACATCCAGGAGGAGACCAGTTTCGTAGCCGGCAGCGAGACCTATTTCCAGCACGTGTACCCGCTGTTCCGCTACGCCGAAGTCGTACTGAACTACGCCGAAGCGCTGGGAGCCGCCACGCAGAACGCCGCCTTCACCGGAACGCTCGATGTCGACGGTGTGGACGTCGCGTTCGACCTCTCGCCGCTGGAGGCGCTGAACCAGGTAAGAACCCGTTACGGAATGCCCGCAATCGCCTCGGTGGTCAATTACGACAGTTTCGAAACACGGCTGCGCAACGAACGTCGTGTGGAACTGGCCTTTGAGGGGCATCGTTTCTGGGACATCCGCAGGTGGAAGATCGGCCCGCAGACCACCCGTCTCTACGGATTGGAGATCACGAATGCGAACGGCTCGATCTCCTATACCCGCAAGCTGGTACAGGAACGCATCTGGGACGACAAGATGTATTACTATCCCCTCTCCGAGGCCGAGCTGTACAACAACCGGAATCTGATACAGAACGAAGGTTGGAATTAATGACAAAACCATAATCATCCATGCCATGAAAACGATTTTGGCGACATTAGCCTTTATGAACACGCTCTTCTTCATGTCGACAGCCTGTTCGCAAGACAACACCGAATACTTCATACCCGCATTCGAATCCCAGGAAGGATATGCCCCCGATGAGATCCGGAGCTGGCCCCACGCCGTATTCAGTTTCAACGATCGGAACTGCACCAACGTGCAGATGGCCGAATCCAGACAGGGGATCGGGCAAATCGCCTCAAGCGGTTACCGGACGACCATCCTGGCCTGCAGTTCCATGGAAAACATCGACTTTTCGTCGTCACAGCCCGGAGAAAACCCATACGAATATATTCTCCGCATCCAGGATATGGATGCCAACATACCCCAGGTGTGGATGCAATGCACCTCTCTGAGCGAAGCAGGGAAGGCCATCACGCTCACACCGCTGACATCGGCACTGAAGATCCGGATGATCGACGCTCCCGACAACCTGGAATCGGTGGAGCTCGTCCTGCCCGAGATGAACGATGCCCTCTATCTGTTCACCGGTGTGACCGAACCGCTCGGCAAGGCGAAAAGCAAGACCGTACACCTCGGCGCCGCGGATACCGAAAAAACGCTTTATCTGTTCCCGATGCACGCATCCGGTTCATGGAGCCTGAACTTCACGATCGAGATCGACAACGCGGAATATCCCGGCACGCTCGTGATTCCGAACGGAATCGGGGCCGGAGAGGCGCTGGAGGTGGATTTCGACTTCTCGAAGCTCGCAACGGGCAGTTATGAGGTCTCCTACCGGGAGGCTCCATACGGCGACGCCCCCGCGCTGCTGGCCTCCAACACGTTCGAAAACGCAAAATACGACGACACCTTCAAGGACAAGAACCCGTATTACAACGTCTACGTGCTGCAGGGTTCGATCTGGAAATCCGTAGAGGTGCACAATGCCCTCTGCTCCAACGCCCCGCTCTATCACGAACAGATCTGGAACGACTGGAACAACTCCAAAGGGCTGCGCGACATCATGTGCTACACGCTCTTCATGGATGATTTCAACGGGCCCGTGCGGGTTCGCGTCGAGAAACGGGAAGGTTTCTCGCAGGTTCAGGTACGCCCCTCTACCTGGAACATCCCGACCGAGCTTGTGGCTGAAAACACCATCGAATTCACCCTCCCGAGTTGGGAGCGCCGCAAGGTATCCGTCGAATTCGACGGGGACCGCTACCACAACCTCTTCATCCTCCCCAACCGTCCGGATCCGAACCGGGAGATCTATGCGGACGGTACCGCAGACCGTTATTTCAAAAACAACGTCTACTACTTCGGCGGCGGCAAGGAGTACACCCTGGCCGAAAACGACCCCATCAAGCTCACCTCCGGGCAGACGCTCTACATCGACGAGGGTACGACCGTCTACGGCCGTGTGGAGGCCCGGGGCAGCAACATCACCATCGCCGGTCGAGGCACGCTCTCCGGAGCCAAGCTCGAACATAAGGGATCCCAGTATTCCGAAGGAAACATTCTGGTTGACGTCCTCAACAACAACGGATCCAACAACTGCTCCGGGCTTCGTATCGAGGGAATCACGATGATCGATACCCCGAACTGGTGTCTGCGCATCTTCAACACCGACGACGTGACCATCGACAACATCAACATGATCCACTGGATCCTCAACGGTGACGGCATCGACATCTGCACCGGGAAGCGGATTTCCATCACGGACTGCATGCTGCGCACATACGACGACTGCATCACGCTCAAGGTCCGCCACAACGCCAAACCCATCGGTCCGATCGAGGATGTGACGATCGAGCGCTGTCTGGTATGGACCGAACTGGCCCGCGGCATCGTCGTGGGGCCCGAATGCGGCGACATGACCTCGCTCTCCTACCAGACCGGCGGCATCTCCGACGTAACCGTCTCCAACTGCGTGGTGCTGGAGGCCTCGCGGGCCAATGACGAGAATTTCGAGAATGCGGGACTTGCCGTCATGGCGGAATCCGCAGGATCGAACGCGCCGGGAGTTCCCGGTCCCATCGACAATATTCTGTTCGAGAATTGCGTGATCGACAACATCCACGTCTCCGGCAGGCCCATCACCATCACGGCCCGCGCACACGAAGACGGGACATGCACCATCTCGGACATCACCTTCCGCAACGTCGAGATCATCTCCCAGAACGGATGCCGCGTATCAGGTATCGATCCGCAAGGAAACACCTTCCGGAACCTGACCTTCGAAAACTGCCTCTACAACGGGCTGAAAATATCTTCGCTCGATCCGGCCATCCTCACGTGTACGGGTATCGACAACGTAACCGGACTGAAATTCCAATAACGAACCCATAAAATGCCGATGCCGGGGATTCACAAATCCCCGACATCGACAACCAACAAACCAGACAAACAGATGATACGATTTCAGAAACTGATTTTACCGATCCTGGCCGGCCTGCTGTCAGCATGCGGACAACCGCAATGCGTCATAACGCCCCGGCCCGAACACTTCGAACGCAAATGCGGATACTTCCTGTGCGACAGCGCCCGCGTTGCGGAAGGGGAGATCCCCGGACTCATCCGGACGATCGACACCGCGGCCGAAGGCCTTCGTGCCGAAGGGTACAGGTTGCTCGTAACCCGGAAGGGCATCAGCCTTACGGCACGTGACTCCGCCGGGCTGTTCTACGGAGAGCAGTCCCTGCGCCAGTTGGCCTCCGCAAAGGGAATCCCCTGCGTGGAGATCACGGACAATCCCCGTTTTGCATACCGGGGCATGCACCTCGACGTCTCCCGACACTTCTTTCCCAAGGAGCAGGTCTTCAAGATCCTCGACGAGATGGCCCGCTACAAGCTCAACAAGTTCCATTTCCATCTGACCGACAACGGAGGCTGGCGCATTCAAATCGACAAATATCCCCTTCTGACCCGGCTCGGATCCCACAGAATGGAGATCGACTGGCTCAAATGGTGGGACTTCGGAGACAAGCACTATGTTCCGGAGGGAACCCCCGGCGCATACGGCGGTTATTTCACCAAGGAGGAGATCCGTCAGATCGTAGCCTACGCCGCAGAAAGGCACATCGAGGTGATTCCCGAAATCGAGTTCCCGGCGCACTCCGACGAGGTGTTCGTGGGATATCCCGAACTCTGCTGCACGGGGAAACCCTACACAACCGGAGAGTTCTGCGTAGGGAATCCGGCCACGCTGCAGTTCGCCAAGGACGTTCTGACCGAGATCATGGAGCTCTTCCCCTCGAAGTACATCCACATCGGAGGTGATGAAGCCCGCAAGATCGCGTGGAAAAGTTGTCCGAAGTGTCAGCGACTGGCCCGTGAGGTCGGCGGGCTGGAAGCCGTGCAATGCTATCTGGTGGAGTCGCTCGAACAGTTCCTCGTCGAACACGGCCGCGCCATGATGGGATGGGACGAGATTCTGAAGAACAACCTGCGATCCTCCTCCGTTCCCATCTCCTACCGCGGACAGCGGGGTGGCATCGAGGGGGCGAACCGGGGACTCAACGTCGTCATGTCGCCCGGCGAGATGATCTACTTCGACTGGTACCAGGCGGATCCCTACACGCAGCCCCGCGCCATGAGCGGATACGCCCCGATCAAAAAGGTATACAGCTTCTATCCCGTTCCCGACACCCCCGAAAAGACCGCCTCAAACGAGTCGTTCATCAAAGGGGAGTACGTGGACCCCAGCTCGGTGGAATACATCTATAACGGCGCCTCGAAATACGTGCTCGGAGTACAGGGATGCATGTGGACCGAATTCGTGGACACGAAGGAGCATCTGGAGTACATGATGTTCCCGAGAATGCTGGCGGTCGCCGAGATCGCCTGGACCCCCCAGTCGCTTCGTGACTGGCACGATTTCCGCCGCCGGGTCAATCAGGAGATTCCCCGGCTCCGCGCCCGAGGCATCAACGCCTTCCAGTTGAGCAACGACGTGGAAATCTCCGTGACCCGACTTCCCGACGGCAAAAAAGCCCTCGTAACGCTGGATACGGAGAAATACCCCCTCGAGGTCCGCTTCACGCTCGACGGAACGGACCCGACCCCGGAATCTCCGCTCTACCGGAAACCTTTCAAGGTGAAAATCGGAACGACCGTCAGTGCCGCCAGCTTCGACGCGACACGCAATCCCGGCAACATCGCCCGCGTGGACGTAAACGGACATCACGACATCCAAAACTATTACCCGTACCTCGAAACCCCCGAAATCCATGCTTCGATCGAACCGTAAATCCACCACACGACGCCGAATCACCCTGTTTGCAGGGATTTTGCTGCCCCTCTGCGGCCTGGCCGGCACACCCCGGCTGGGCACCGATCCGCTGCACCGCGTGATGAAAGCCCTGTCTCTCGAAGAGAAGGCTGCGCTGCTCGTGGGTGCCTCCATGGAGGATTACAGCGGAGAGGGTTCCGTTGCCGGACGGACTCTGCGCCACATCGCAGGATCGGCGGGAACGACCGTACCCCTGCCGCAATACGGGATTCCGCCCACCGTAATGGCCGACGGACCCGCCGGACTGCGGATCGATCCGCATCGTGCGAACGACCCGGCGACCTACTATTGCACGGCCTTCCCCGTAGGAACCATGATCGCATCGACATGGAATACGGAGCTGATCGAGCAGGTCGGCGCGGCCATCGGAAACGAGGTACTGGCATACGGCTGCGACGTCATTCTCGGGCCGGGCATGAACATCCAGCGGCACCCGCTCTGCGGCCGCAACTTCGAATATTACTCCGAAGATCCGCTGTTGAGCGGTAAATGCGGCGCAGCCATGGTCCGCGGCATCCAGTCCCAGGGGGTGGGAACCTCCGTCAAGCATTTCGTCGCGAACAACCAGGAGGGACTCCGTCTACAGAATGACGCCCGGGTTTCACAACGCGCCCTGCGCGAAATCTATCTCCGGGGCTTCGAAATCGCCGTCCGCGAAGGAAAACCCTGGACGGTCATGTCCTCCTACAACCGCCTCAACGGCCCCTATACCCAGGAAAACCGGGAACTGCTGACCACGGTTCTCCGCGAGGAATGGGGTTACGACGGAATCGTCGTCACGGACTGGATCGGAAAACGCAACACCGTAGCCCAGGTGCAGGCCGGGAACGACCTGATGATGCCCGGCGAGGCCGCCCAATCCCGCGAAATCGTCCAGGCCGTGCAGGACGGGACGCTCGCGGAAGAGGAAGTCGACCGTTGCGTCCACCGGATCCTCGAATACGTCATGCGGACTCCCCGCTTCCGGGGACACGTCCCCTCGAACCGTCCCGATTTCGAACGGAATGCCGCCATCGCCCGGCGTGCCGCAGCGGAGGGCATGGTCCTCCTGCGCAACGAAAACAATACCCTGCCCTTGCCGCAAGGAGGTCGAATCGCCCTGTTCGGAGTCAACGCATATGATTACATCGCCTGCGGCACCGGAGCCGGATACGTCTACTCCTCCTACAAGGTCGACCTGAACCAGGGGCTCGAAAACGGCGGATTCATCCTGGACTCCGTAGCCGATGATCTCTACCGCAAATACGTCTCCTTCGGTGAGGCTCTCTACGCCGAACAGAACGAACGGCTCGTCCTCGGCAACAGGTTCTACACGCCGGAGAGCCCGCTGACGCCCGAATTCATTGCGGCACGTGCCGCGGCAAACGACATCGCCGTAGTCTCCTTCGGGCGTCTGGCCGGAGAGGGGAACGATCGTCCGACAGCGGATTTCTACCTCTCGGAGGCCGAACGCACGCTTCTGGAACGGGTCTGCGAGGCTTTCCATGCCGAGAACAAGCGCGTTGTCGTCGTGCTCAACATCGGCGGGGTTGTCGAAACCGCCTCGTGGCGGGAGCTCCCGGATGCGATTCTCGTCAGCTGGCAGGGCGGGCAGGAGGCCGGGAATGCCACGGTCGACGTGCTGAGCGGGAAAGTCACCCCTTCGGGACGTCTGCCCATGACCTTCCCGATGGATTACACGGACCACCCTTCCACGCGGAATTTTCCGCTGAACTACCGCTCCCATCGCGGAGACTGGGCGGACGATGCCCCGGAGCGCAAAATCCGCAACCTCGGATACACCCTCTACGAGGAGGACATTTGGGTCGGATACCGCCACTTCAGCACTCGGGCTCCGGAACGGGTCGCCTATCCGTTCGGATACGGGTTGAGTTACACGACCTTCTCGTGGGATGACGCCGCCATACGACACAACGGAAAGAGGTGTCAGGTTACGCTGCGCGTCACCAATACGGGCACACGACCCGGCAAGGAGGTCGTAGAGCTCTACACGGCAGCCCCCGAAGGCGGAGTGGTCAAACCCGTACGGGAGCTGAGAGCCTTTGCCAAGAGTCGCGAACTGCAGCCCGGAGAGTCGCAAACCGTCACGCTGGAGTTTGCAATCGATGATCTGGCATCCTTCGACGAGGAGGCCTCGGCGTTCGTCACGCAGGCCGGGGAGCACACCGTGGAACTGGCCCGATCGGCGGATGACATTCTGCTGCGGCTGCCCCTTACGGTCCGAGCCAAAACGAGACCCGTACACCGGGTGCTCCAGCCTCGGGAGCCGATCGTCGGAAGCGATCAAACGTCCAGGCAGTAATTCCCAGAATCGATTCCCTTCGCAGAGGGCAAAAATCAAAACTTATGAACAGAAAAACTTGGTTCCTCACGTTGTTGCTGGTGCTCTCCGGAGCGCTGTACAACTGCTCCGAGGCCGAAAACAGCACGGAGGAGACATCCGGGATTTCCGGAGGCAACGATAACAACGGAGAGGAGAGCGAAGATAACGACGGTGACGGGGATACAGGAGCGATCGAAGAAGCGATCGTACCCTGGGACACCGAGATTCCCTATGCAGCCTGGGGGAAACCCGATACGCTGGCCTGCTATCCGATCGGTCCCGGAGTCGATTACATCGCCATCAACTACGAGAAGGCCCCGCTTCGAGTCTTCGTCACGCGGGTCGATCTGACCAATCCGGAGAACGACATCGAACATTTTCAACTCGACATCCCCTCCACGGGATATGCGGTCTCGAAACAGTGCGAACTCAACTGGGATCTCTACGGGAAACGGGTCGTCTCCGCCGCCAACCACGATTTCTTCTACGGTTCGGCCGGAGGCTATGTCCCCATGGGCAGCAACGTGCGGAACGGACAGGTGACTCACGCCAATTACCTCAACACGTCGAAAGGCAACATTCAGGTCCTGGCCTTCGACCAGGAGAAGCAACCGAAGGTGTTCCATGCCACGCTGAAAATGCGGGTGTTCTTCGAAAACGGCAAAAGCCTGCCTCTGGATCGCACCAATCTGAGATGGTATACGGGAAACACGATCCCCGCGGATGAACTCGACAAGATCGAGGCCGTCTTCTTCAATGCCCATTACGATTATCCCGCATACGAGAATACGACCAACCTCGACGGTACGTTCGTGGAGGTGAGGCCGCTCGAGGAGTTCACGACGAACAACGCCGACGGCACCCGGTGTGAGATCCTGCGCATCGCCGATGAAAAGATCCCCATGACGGGCATCTCCACGGAGGGGAGCTTGCAGGAGCGCAAAAACTACATGCTGGTATTCCGGGGTTCGAAACAGACGGATTTCAAATCCTACGGCATACAGGTCGGGGAGGAGGTTCGGATCCGCAACTACTACGACTTCTCCGATGCGGACTGCTGGGGCGAGGCCCCGGAGAACGTCCGACAGGCATTCGAGGCATATCCTGCAATCCTCAGGGACGGGCAATATTACAGCGAGTCCAACTGGTGTGTGGACCACCTGACGCAGCAACAGCCCCGTACGGCCGCCGGGATCTCGAAAGACGAAAAGACGTTCTACCTGGTAGCCGTCGACGGACGCTCGCAGAGCAGCCGCGGCGTGAACACCGAAGAACTGGCCGGATTCTTCCGATCGTTCGGGTGCGATTTTGCCGTGAACTTCGACGGCGGAGGATCCACGGAGATGGTGATCCGGGAAGGCCTCGACAAGGATGACTTCAGGATCGTCAACACCCCTTCGGACGGAAAGGAGCGCAGCGTAATGAACACCATACAGGTCATCTCGAAGGTCGAGGCCGACACCCGAATCGCCGGCTACACCTTTCTCAGACCGTCGCTGGAGGTTCCGGAGAATACAAAGACCGCCCTTCCGGAGATTCTTGCCGTGAACCGCCACGGCGAAATATTGAATCGCAACGTTCCGAAGAGCGATTTTACCTGGCGATGCGTACCGGAAGGCTTCGCCTCGATCCAACAGGGAGAGATCACGACCTCCGGAATCGCGGAGTACGGATACCTGTATGCTGAAAAAGCGGGATATGCATCCTTCCGGCTCAAAATAAAATCGATCCGCTGACGTTTTAATAAGAAGGGGCGCAAGCAACCTTCCTGACCCTGCGGACAATCATCCACGTCAAACCGTTGAAAACATGAAGAAACTACTTTACCTGCTGACCTGCACGCTGGGCTGGAGCGCCTGCTCCAGCGTACAGATCACCCCGGCCATTCCATCCGATCCGAAGATCGAGGCCCGGGTCGAGAAGATCCTCAAGGAGCTGACCCTCGAAGAGAAAATCGGCCAGATGTGCCAACTCACGGTCGGAATGGTCACGGACAGCAGCGACCCCGAGAACCCCTTCATCAGCGACGCCCTGCTCGACACGGTGATCGGACACTACAAGGTGGGCTCGATCCTCAACATTCCCTTCGGTGTCGGGCAACCTCCCGAGGTGTGGCTGGAGGTGATCAACAAGATCCAGCAACGCTCGCTCGACGAACTGGGAATCCCCTGCATCTACGGCGCCGACCAGATCCACGGAGCCTCCTATACGGTCGGAGCGACCTTTTTCCCGCAGAACATCAACATGGCCGCAGCTTTGAATGACGAGCTGATGTACCGTGCTTCGGAGATCTCCGCCTACGAGACCCGGGCATGCGGCATCACTTGGAACTTCGCACCGGTCATGGACCTGGGGCGCGATCCCCGTTGGTCGCGCATGTGGGAGAGCTACGGCGAGGACGTATACATAAACTCCCGCCTCGCTGCCGCATCCGTACGGGGATTCCAGGGTGAGGACCCCAACCACATCGGATCACAACGGGTGGCAGCCTGCATCAAACACTTCATGGCTTACGGCGTGCCGGTCTCGGGAAAGGACAGAACCCCTTCGTCCGTGACCCGGAATGCCCTGCGCGAGAAGTATTTTCTGCCCTTCCTGGAATGCATCCGCGCCGGAGCTCTCTCGCTGATGGTCAACTCCTCCAACAACGACGGCATGCCGTTCCACGCCGACCGTGAGCTGCTCACGGAATGGGTCAAGGAACAACTCGCCTGGGACGGCGTCATCGTCACGGACTGGAACGACATCTACAACCTCTACGAACGGGATCGCATCGCATCCAGCCGCAAGGATGCCGTGCGCATCGCCATCAATGCCGGCATCGACATGGCAATGGTCCCCTCCGACTGGAAATTCTGCGACTATCTGCGCGAACTGGTCGAAGAGGGTGCGGTCAGCATGGACCGCATCGACGATGCCGTACGCCGCGTCCTGCGCATGAAGATGCGTCTGGGGCTTTTCGAGCATCCGTTCCCGGAGGTTGCCGAGTTCGACCGGTTCGCCTGCCAGGAGTTTGCCGACGTTGCCCTGCAGGCCGCAGAAGAGTCGCAGGTGCTCCTCAAAAACGAGGACGGGCTGCTGCCCCTCGACCCCTCGGCACGCATCCTGCTCACAGGTCCCAATGCCAACGCCATGCGGTGCCTCAACGGAGGATGGTCCTACTCCTGGCAGGGCGAGCGCTGCGACGAATTCGCCGGAGCCTATCATACGATCTACGAAGCACTGAAAAACAAGTTCCGGCACGTCACCTGGATCCCCGGTGTGGAGTATGGATCCCCGGACGAAGAGTGGCAGACCGAACGTGTGACGGGGATCGACAAGGCGGTGGCTGCCGCCCGCAATGCCGATGTCATCATTGCCTGCATCGGTGAAAACTCCTATTGCGAGACCCCCGGGAACATGAACGATCTGAATCTGTCCCGGAACCAGCAGGAACTGGTACGGGCCTTGGCCGCAACCGGGAAGCCGCTGGTGCTGGTGCTCAACGAGGGACGTCCGCGTCTGATCCGCGAGATCGAACCGCTGGCCCGCGCCGTGGTCGACATTCTCCTGCCTGGTAATTACGGCGGCGACGCCCTGGCCAATCTGCTGGTCGGAGAGGCAAACTTCAGCGGACGACTGCCGTTCACCTATCCCCGCTGGCCCGACGCACTGGCCACCTACGATTACAAGCCCTGTCAGCAGATGGGGCCGATGGCCGGAGAGTACAACTACGACGCCGTGATGGATGTGCAATGGCCGTTCGGACACGGTCTGAGCTACACAACCTTCTCCTATGCCAACCTGCGGGCGGAACGCACGGAGTTCCAGGACGGGGACACGCTCACCTTCTCGGTCGATGTGACCAATACGGGCAACCGCGCCGGGAAAGAGTCCGTGCTGCTGTGGTCGAGCGACCTGGTGGCAAGTCTCACCCCCGATGTCATCCGGCTGCGCAACTTCGAGAAGATCCTCCTCGAACCGGGACAGACCCGCACGGTAACACTCTCGATTCCGGCCTCGGATCTTGCGTTCGTGGGCTTCGACGGCCGTTGGCGGCTCGAAGAGGGCGACTTCCGGATCCGCATGGGCACGGAGACTCTCTCGATCCGGTGCACGGAAACACACGTCTACGACACACCCAATATCCGATAAAAAAATCAGTCCATGAAGAAACTGCTTTTATCCGGCGTCGCCCTGGTCGCGGCGCTGACGGTTCTCGGATCCGAGAATTCCCCGGCCATTGTGCCCGTTCCGCAGCAGGTCGTCTGCCATCCGGAACGTTCGATCGATCTCTCAGCCGCCACCCGCATCTCGGTTCCGGATGCGGACAAGGAGCTGGAAGAGGTGGCGGAACGTGCCGCGCAGACCTTTGCCCGGGAATACGGGCTTGCATGGAAAGTCGACAGAAAGGGCTCCGACGGAATCCAGCTCAAGCTCGATCCAACGCTTGACAAGGAGGCCTATCGTCTCGAAATCGATCCGACAGGAGTTCGCGTGCAGGGCGGATCTGCGGCCGGCGTTTTCTACGGCATGCAAACCCTGCGGCAGCTCATCGGCCAGTACGGCACTTCGCTCCCGGAGATTCGGATCGAGGATGCTCCAGCGTTCGGGTACCGCGGGGCAATGCTCGACTGCGGACGCCATTTCTTCCCGGTGGAGGAGGTCAAGGCCTTCCTCGACATCCTGGCGCTACACAAAATCAACCGCTTCCACTGGCATCTGACCGAGGATCAGGGATGGCGTATCGAGATCAAACGTTATCCCGAGCTGACAAAGATCGGCTCGCGACGTGCCGAAACGGTTCTCGGGCGCAATACGGAGATCTATGACGGTGTACCCTACGAGGGATACTACACCCAGCAGGAGATCCGGGAAGTGGTGGCCTATGCCGCCGAACGCTTCATCGAGGTGATTCCCGAGATCGAGATGCCGGGGCACGCTTCGGCGGCACTCGCAACCTACCCGTGGCTGGGATGCACCGGAGACGGATACAAGGTACAGACCCGCTGGGGCGTCTTCCCCGAGGTCTTCTGCGCCGGGAAAGAGTCGACCTTCGAGTTTCTGGAGAACGTCCTCGCGGAGGTCATCGAACTCTTCCCCTCGAAGTATATCCATGTCGGAGGCGACGAGTGTCCGAAGGCAAGCTGGGAAGTATGCCCGGCCTGCCAGCAACGGATCCACGACGAACAGTTGAAAGATGAACACGAACTGCAGAGTTATTTCATCCTGCGGATGGAAAAATGGCTCAACGAACACGGCCGCAACCTGATCGGATGGGACGAGATTCTCGAGGGCGGAATCTCGCAGAGTGCCACGATCATGTCCTGGCGCGGCTCTGCGGGCGGCATTGCGGCGGCCCGGGCCGGAAACAAGGTCATCATGACTCCCAACACACACTGCTACCTCGACTACTACCAGACAAAGGATCCCCAGCGTCTCGAGCCCTGGGGCATCGGCGGATACATCCCGGTGAGCAAATCCTACGCACTGGACCCCTACGACCAGCTGACCGAAGCGCAGCGCCCCTACATCCTCGGTGTACAGGGGAATACCTGGACCGAATACATCGGCTCCTTCGCACACGTACAGCACATGGCGCTGCCGCGGCTGGCGGCCCTCGCCGAAGTGGGTTGGTCCTACGGTCGGCAGGATCTTGCCGACTTCCGGCGGCGCATGGAGGTTCTGCGCGGTCTTTACGACCGCCAGGGATGGTATTATGCACCCTATTTCTTCGACGGAACCGATGAATAGCAGCCTCTTCCTCACGCTTCTCCGCCGAGGGGCGATGCTGTCGGCAGCGGTGCTGTGCCTCGGCGTGTGCCCGGCGGCGGAGAGCCCCATTCGTATCCACACCGACCTGACGGATCTCCTCCTCAAGGTCGACGAACAAGGGAGACTCTGTCAAAGCTATTTCGGTCCGGCGCTGCAGAATGAACAGGAGCTGGCGATGCTCCCTCCGGGCAACGAGGCCTTCGCAACTCACGGCCCGGGGAATCAGTTCGCACCCGCCCTGCAAATGACCCACCCCGATGGGAACACCTCCCTGCAACTCGTCTACGAGAAGCACCAAACCTGCAGGCTCGACGAGGGGATCACCCAAACCACCGTCTCGTTGCGTGACAGGGCCTATCCGGTCGAAGTGAAGCTGATCCTTACGGCCTTCGAGCGCGAAAACGTGATCAAAAGCCGGACAGAGATCCTGCACGACGAACGGGGAAGTGTCACGCTGCACGCATACGCCTCGTCGATGCTCCGTCTGCAGGCCGGGAGCTACCATCTCACCGAATTCTCCGGAGACTGGGCCCGAGAGGCCAACCTCACCGAGACCCGGTTGACCTTTGGCAAGAAGCTCCTCGACTCCCCGCTCGGGACACGTGCCAACATGTTCTGTTCGCCGATGTTTGCCGTGGCGCTCGATACTCCGGCCTCCGAAACCAACGGGACGGTGCTCCTCGGAACGCTGGCCTGGAGCGGCAACTTCCGCTTCACCTTCGAGGTGGACCAGAACAACGAATTGCGAATCCTCGCCGGAATCAACCCCTTTGCATCCGAATATCCCCTGTCGCCGAAAAAAGTGTTCCGGACCCCTGAATTCATCTTCACGCTCAGCACCCGGGGGATCGGAGAGGCGAGCCGGAGTCTGCACGACTGGGCCCGCCGCCACCAGCTCAAGGAGGGTGAGCAGGGCCGGATGACCCTGCTCAACAACTGGGAGGCGACCTTCTTCGATTTCGACGAAGAGAGGCTCTGCGCCATCATGGACGACGCCCGGGAGATCGGTGTGGAGATGTTCCTGCTCGACGACGGATGGTTCGGGAACAAGCACCCCCGGCACGACGACACGCAGGGCCTCGGAGACTGGGTCGAGAACCGCGAGAAACTCCCCGGCGGAATCCCCGCACTCACCCGGGCCGCAAAAAAACGGGGGATACGTTTCGGATTGTGGATAGAGCCCGAAATGGTGAATCCCCGCAGCCTCCTCTACGAAAAACATCCGGACTGGATACTCCGATATCCCAACCGCGAAGCGTGTTATTTCCGGAATCAGCTCGTTCTGGACCTCACAAATCCCGAGGTGCAGGAGTTCGTATTCGGCACCGTGGATCGGCTTATGTCGGAGAATCCCGACATCGCCTACTTCAAGTGGGACTGCAACAGCCCGATCATGAACGCCCATTCCGCCTACCTGGGATCCGAACAGTCCCGGCTCTGGGTCGATTATGTCAAAGGGCTCTACGCGGTACTGGAACGCATCCGCGAGAAATATCCCGATCTTCCGATGATGCTCTGCTCGGGCGGCGGCGGAAGAACCGACTACGGAGCCCTCAGCTACTTCACGGAGTTCTGGCCCAGCGACAACACGGATCCCCTGGAGCGGATCTTCATCCAGTGGGGATACTCCTGCTTCTTTCCCCTGAAAAGTCTGTGTGCACACGTGACAAACTGGAACCGGTCGACATCGATCAAGTTCCGGACCGACGTGGCCATGATGGGCAAGCTGGGATTCGACCTCGTCGTCAAGAAGCTGTCGCCCGACGAGATCCGATTCGTACAGCAGGCGCTGAAAGATTACAAACGCCTTCGTCCTACGATTCTCGACGGCGATCTCTACCGGCTTGTTTCACCCTACAGCGGGCAGCATGCGGCCCTCCAGACCGTAGCGAAAGATCGGTCCCAGGCTGTTCTGTTTGCCTATGACCTCAACCCGCGCTATGGAGAGCCGCTGCAACCCGTACGCCCGGAAGACCTCGACCCGGACCGTCGCTACCGCATTCGCGAGATCAACCTCATGCCGGGCGAAAGTTCCCGACTCGCACTCAACGATCGCGTACTGAGCGGCGATTACCTGATGAAAGTCGGACTGGAGATCTTCTCCACGGAACGGGCCCGCAGCACCGTTGTTGAACTGACGGCCGAATAGCTTCCGATACGGGAGAAAGAGATCAATCGTTCTCCGATGAAGGCCCGCTCCTGCCGCACAACAAAAGCGTCCCCGAATCTTTCGGATTCGGGGACGCTTTTCATATCAGTCGTACGATACCGGCGAGGCATTGTACGGCAAAGCCTACTCGGCGTCGTGCGGGAAGTACTTCATGTACTGCACGCGCTGGAAGAACTCGCCCTGCGAAGAGCCGTAATCCATCCGGCCGCGGAAGGACTCGAGCGTATCGAAGCCGTGGCGCGAAGCCCACTCGTCGATGAACTTCCCGATCTCCCCGATCACCTCGTAACCGAGACGGTGGATCGCCGTGCAGACCTGCACGGCCCGGGCTCCGCACAGCAGCGCCTTGACGGCTGCCTCACCGTCGTGCACACCCGTCGAAACCGAAATGTCCAACTGCGGCAACGCGTGCGAGCACAACGCCGTACTGCGAAGCACATGACGCAACTCCGTCGGCTGGCTGAAGGGATCCGCCGGCTGGAACGAGAGTTTCTCGATATCGATATCGGGTTCGAAGAAGCGGTTGAACAGAACCACGCCCCGGGCCCCGCGTGCCAGCAGCGTGTCGCACGTCGACAGCACGTTCGTCAGGCGCATCGGCAACTTCACCGATACCGGAATCTTCACGGTTGCGGCAACCTTGCGCACAATATCGGCATAGTGCTGCTCAATCTCCGCAGCCGAAGCATGGCGATCGGTCGGCAGCAGGAAGATATTCAACTCGAGGGCCGAAGCACCGGCAGCCTCCATCGACGTCGCGTAGTCGATCCATGCATCGCCCGAACCCACACAATTGATGCTGCCGATGACGGGAACCCCCGTCTTCGCGGCATCCTTCACGAGTTGCAGCAGCTCCGCCTTGTAGGCATCGCCCAGATAGCGTTCGAGGTACTCTCCGGCATCGCCGTAACCCTCCATCGTATCCAGCGAAGCGGCCTGACGATAGATCTGCTCCTCGAAGATCGACTTCAGAACGAGAGCGCCCGCACCATGGCGTACGCACTCCTCAATGTGGGTCATGTTCGACGTATAGGGCGAACTGCTCACAACAACCGGACTCGAAAGGTCCAGTCCCAGGTATTCGGTTTTCATCTCTTTTCTTTTTTTCGTGATACGTTATACGAAGGGGATCTTCACCACCTCGGCCTTCACGGGTTTTTCGCGGATAATGACCGCAATCTCCGTTCCGGGTTTGGCGAAGGGTGTCTCAACATAGCCCAGCGCTACACCCACCTTCAGGCACGGGGACATCGTACCCGACGTCACGTGTCCGATCTCCTTTCCATCGGGTGCCGCCAGCCGATAGCCGTGGCGCGGAATGCCCCGCTCGACCATCTTCAGCCCCACGAGTTTGCGCGTAACGCCCTCGGCCTTCTGCCGCTCCAGCAGCGGACGGTCGATGAACGCCTTCCCCTCGGCGAACTTCGTGATCCAGCCCAGCCCGGCTTCGAGCGGCGAGGTCGTGTCGTCGATATCGTTGCCGTAGAGGCAGAAACCCTTCTCCAGGCGCAGCGTATCGCGGGCTCCCAGACCGATATTCTTCAGTCCATACTCGGCACCGGCCTCCCAAAGAGCCTTCCACAGTTTTGCGCCATCTTCGTTGGCCACGTAGATCTCGCAGCCCCCGGCACCCGTGTAGCCCGTGATCGAAAGAATCGCCCGGCAGCCGGCCACCTCCATCTTGCGGAACGTATAGTACTCCATCTGCTCGACCGGCTCCGTGCACATCTTCTGCACGATCTTCATCGCCAGGGGTCCCTGTACGGCCAGCTGGCAGATCTCGTCCGAGGCATTGTAGAGCTCCTTGCCCGAACCGGCCTCCATGCCGAATTCGTCGCGTCCCACCGTGCAGATGTGCGCCCAGTCCTTCTCGATGTTGGCCGCATTGACACACAGCATGTAGGTCTCGGCATCGATCCGATAGACCAGAATGTCGTCAACGATGCCCCCGCGGCCGTTCGGCATGCAGGAGTACTGCACCTTGCCGTCGTAGAGTTTCGACACGTCGTTGGTCGTGATGCGCTGCAGCAGCGCTTCGGCCTTCGGTCCCTTGACCCAGATCTCGCCCATGTGGCTCACGTCAAAGACCCCGGCACCCTGACGCACGGCCATGTGCTCGTCATTGATACCCGTGAACTCAATGGGCATGTTGTAACCCGCGAATTCGGCCATTTTGGCCCCCGCGGCGATGTGATAATCGGTAAATACGGTAGTTTTCATATAGGTGGTTTGGTTTTACTCGCGACGTTTCACGCCCAGACGCGGACAGCGGTGGAACTCCTTGGTGCGGTCAAACAGGTAGCGATAGGTCGTATGCACCTTGTGGCGCGTGGCGCAGACGTAGGTCTCGATCATACGGTTCATCACCGGGTTGAAATCCCCGATCCACGCCAGCTCCATCGTCTTGTAGGGGTTCTTCGTCAACTCCAGGAACTCGTAGTACTTGACCATGATCGCAGACTCGACCCCCTTGCCGTGGAACTCCGGCGTGATGCCGAAGATGATGCCGAAGATCCGGTCGCACGACTTGCGGACCTTCAGGTCCCACATCAGGCGCAGCTTCTGCCACAATCCGAACTTGCCGTTGAACTTCCCGATCAGACGGTTCAGATCCGGAACCGTGATGAAGAAGCCGATCGGCTCGTCGTTGAAATAGGCGAAGAAGATGATGTTCGGATCGATGATCGGCTTCATTTCGTGGACCATTTCCAACGCCTCCTCCTGAGACATGGGACGTACGCCCGAAAAGAGCGCCCACGCCTTGTTGTAGATGACCCGGAAGCTCTCGGCGGCCTCCTCCAGATTCTTCATGTCAATGTTCTCGACCCGGTAGCCCGGCACCGTATAGAGCCGTTTGGCCCGCGCGAAGATCTGCTTGTTCGCCTCCGAATTGTTCACCCGCCAGATGAAGCTGTGCTGGTTGAAGTAGTTCTGGAAACCGTAGTTCTCGAACAGATCCTTGTAGTAGGGCGGGTTGTAGGGGTTCTTGTACAGCGGCTGGAACTCGTAGCCCTCGACCAGAAGGCCCCACCAGTCACGACGCTGTCCAAAGTTGATCGGGCCGTCCATGGCCTCCATCCCGCGGCTGGCCAACCACATCCGCGAGGCATCGAAGAGCATGTTGGCCACCTGCTGATCGTCGATCGACTCGAAAAAGCCGCAACCGCCCGTGGGCTGCTCCTCGATGGCGGCCTTTTCGCGGTTGTAGAACGCCGCAATGCGGCCTACAACCTCGCCCCGCGCATCGCGGACCACCCAGCGAATCGCCTCCCCGTCGGCGAAAAGCTCGTTCCGCTGCGGGTCGAAGACCTCCAGTACATCCACGTCCAACGGGCAGACCCAGTTCCGGTTCCCCTTGTAGATTCTCTTCGGGAGGTTCAGCCACTCCCGCTCGACGGCCGGAGTCGTGACCTCATGCAACGTATATTTCTCCCTGTTCATCTGCGTGACTCTTAAATTCAATGTTTCCAACGTTCAAAGGTAACAATTTTTTCCTTATTTTTGTTCATCCATCAAATTTCGAATCCCAATGACAAAAAGCCTGGAACAATACATGCCCGACGGGAGCAAACTTCCCTACCGATTCATGAAGTACCGGATCCACAAGATCCTGCTCGTATGCTGCAGCTACGACGGCTACATCCTCGAGGAGGACGGGCACATCGAATCCCAGATCAACCAGGAATACATCGACCTCAACATGTCGAATCCGCCGTCGCTCACCCGCGTGAGCTCCACGGCCGAAGCCCTCAAGGCGCTCGACGAAGACGCCTCCTATGACTTCATCCTCACGATGTACAACGTCGGAGAACCCGACGTCTTCACCTTCGCGCGCATCGTCAAGGAGCGGCATCCGAATATTCCCGTAGCCCTGCTGACCTCCTTCTCGAAGGACATCTACCGCCGCATCGAGGAGCAGGACCACTCCGGTCTCGACTACCTCTTCTCCTGGCACGGGAACACCGATCTGATCATCGGTATCATCAAGCTCATCGAGGACAAGATGAACGCCGACGAGGACATCCTCGAAGGGGGCGTGCAGACCATTCTGCTGGTCGAGGACTCGATCCGCTTCTACTCGACCTACCTGCCCGAGCTCTACAAGCTGATCCTGCTGCAGAACACCGAATTCCTCAAGGATGCCTTCAACGAACAGCAGCAGATCCTCCGCAAACGGGCCCGTCCGAAGATCCTCCTGGCGCGCAGCTACGACGAGGCCACGGAGCTCTACGACCGTTACCGCAAGAACCTGCTCGGCGTGATCTCCGACGTGGGATTCGTCCTTCACCGCAACGACCCCTCCGAGAGCGAGAAACTCGACGCCGGGATCGACCTCTGCCGCCGCATCAAGGAGGACAATCCGCTGATGCCCGTCTTGCTGCAGTCGTCGCAGACCTCCTTCAAGGAGCAGGCCCACAGGCTCGGCGCCGGATTCATCGCCAAGAACTCCAAGACGCTCCTCTCCCAACTGAGCGACTACATCGCCAAGGAGTTCGCCTTCGGTGATTTCGTCTTCAAGGATCCCGAGACCGGCGCCGAGATAGGCCGCGCCAAAGATCTCACGCAGATGCAGCAGATGATCGCCACGATCCCCGACGAGGCGTTCGAATACCACACCTCGCAGAACCACCTCTCCAAATGGCTCTACTCCCGAGGTCTGTTCCCGCTGGCCGCCTCGATCCGCCAGTACAACAAAAGCCACTTCTCGTCGGTCGGGGAGCACCGCCGCGTCCTGGTGAATCTGATCCGTGACTACCGGACGCTGCTCGGGCAGGGTGTCGTGGCCCGCTTCGACCCCGAGACCTACTCCGACGCCGTGGCATTCGCCCGTATCGGGGAGGGATCGCTCGGCGGAAAGGCCCGCGGCCTGGCCTTCATGAACTCCATGCTCATGAAGCACCGCCAGTACGACAAGCACGAAAACGTCCGTATCATGATCCCCCGCTCGGTGGTCATCGCCACGGAGTACTTCGACGAGTTCATCCGCCGCAACGGCCTGCAATATATCATCTCGCAGGACTTCTCCGACGAGGAGATCCTCTCGGAGTTCGTCACCTCGACCGTTCCGCAGCGGCTGCAGGAGGAGCTGAAGGCATACATCCGTACGGTCCGCACGCCGCTGGCCGTGCGCTCCTCGTCGAAGCTCGAGGATTCGCACTACCAGCCCTTCGCCGGCATCTACTCCACCTACATGATCCCCTACACCCCGAACGAGGATCAGATGCTGCGTCTCTTGCTGCGGGCCGTCAAGAGCGTCTATGCCTCGGTCTACTTCGCCGCCTCAAGGGCCTACATCGCGTCGTCACAGAACCTCATCTCCGAGGAGAAGATGGCCGTCATCATCCAGGAGGTCTGCGGCACGGAGCAGAACGGGTTGTGGTTCCCGACCTGTTCGGGTGTGGCACGCTCGATCAACTACTACCCGATCGGCGACGAACAACCCTCGGACGGAGTCTGCAACCTGGCCATGGGGCTCGGCAAACTGGTCGTCGACGGCGGACGCACGCTGCGCTTCTCGCCCCGCTACCCGCAGAAGGTCCTCCAGACCTCAACCCCCGAACTGGCGCTGAGCGACACCCAGAACGAGGTCCTTGCCCTGAGCCTGCGCCCCGAGGAGTTCCGCACGTCGATCGACGATGCGGTGAACCTGCGCAAGCTCTCCCTGCGCGAAATCGCCGACTTCCGCAACTCGAAGTTCGTCTGCTCGGTCTGGGACCGCGAAAACGAGCGCATCTCCGACAGTCCGTTCGATCGCGGGCGCAAGGTCATTACATTCAACAACATACTGAAGTACAACACCTTCCCGCTGGCCGAAATCATCTCCGACATCCTCCGCATGGGGGCCGAAGAGATGCGCTGTCCGGTCGAGGTGGAGTTCGCCGTCAACATGGACGTGGCTCCCGGGCAGCAGCAGATCTTCAACCTGTTGCAGATCCGCCCGATCATCGACAACCAGGACAACCGCGCCATCGACTGGTCCGAAGAGACCCCCGACCGGGCGCTGATCTACGGCGAACAGGCCCTCGGCATCGGCATGATGGCCGACCTCTCGGACATCATCTATGTCAAGAGCGAGGCGTTCGATTCGCTCTCGACCGAAAAGATCGCCGATGAACTGCTCCAGCTGAACAACCGCATGCGCGACGAGGGGCGTCCCTATATTCTCGTGGGACCCGGCCGCTGGGGTTCGTCGGATCCCTATCTGGGCGTTCCGGTCAAGTGGAACCACATCTCCGAGGCGAAGGTCATCGTCGAGTGCGGCATCGAGAAGTTCGAGGTCGAGCCTTCGCAGGGAACCCACTTCTTCCAGAACGTCACCTCGCTCGGGGTGGGCTATCTGACCATCAGCCCCTTCCGCGGCGACGGCATCTTCCGCGAAGAGGTTCTGAATGCCCGGGAGGCCCTTTATGACGGCACTTACCTGCGACAGGTGCGCTTCGACAGGCCGCTCTGGGTCTGCATCGACGGCCGTTCGAACAAAGGAATGGTGCGAGAGAGCGCGGAAGACTAAAATTTTCCGAAAAATTCCCGGAAAAAGTTACAATTCATAAGAATTGTTGCTATATTTGTAACAGAAGAATACCAAACCTAAAAACTTCAAAGCTATGAACGTAAACAAAATCATGACGGAGCTCGAGCGCAAGCACCCCGGCGAAAGCGAATATCTGCAGGCCGTGCGCGAAGTGCTGATGACCGTGGAAGACACCTACAACCAGCATCCCGAATTCGAAGCCAACCGCATCGCCGAACGGATCGTCGAGCCCGACCGGATCTTCACGTTCAAAGTCGTATGGGTAGACGACAGGGGTGAGGTTCAGACCAACATCGGCTACCGCATCCAGTTCAACAACGCCATCGGCCCCTACAAGGGCGGTCTGCGTTTCCACCCCTCGGTCAACCTCTCGATCCTCAAGTTCCTGGGCTTCGAGCAGATCTTCAAGAACGCCCTCACCACCCTGCCGATGGGCGGTGCCAAGGGAGGTTCGGACTTCAACCCCAAAGGCAAGTCGGATCGTGAAGTGATGCGCTTCTGCCAGGCCTTCATGACCGAACTCTGGCGCCATATCGGTCCCGAGACCGACGTCCCGGCCGGTGACATCGGAGTCGGAGGCCGCGAAATCGGATACCTCTACGGCATGTACCGCAAACTCGCCCGTGAAAATACCGGCGTATTGACCGGCAAGGGCATGACCTACGGCGGTTCGCTGATCCGTCCCGAAGCTACGGGATTCGGCGCCGTCTACTTCCTGCGCCAGATGCTCGAAAAGGCCGGCATGGACATCAAGGGACAGACGATCGCCATCTCGGGCTTCGGCAACGTAGCATGGGGTGCCGCCACGAAGGCTACCGAACTCGGTGCGAAGGTCGTGACGATCTCCGGTCCCGACGGATATGTCTATGACGAGGAGGGTCTCAATGCCGAAAAGATCGCCTACATGCTCGAGCTGCGCGCCTCGAACAACGACGTCGTGGAGCCCTACGTACAGAAGTTCCCCAACGCGAAGTTCTTCCCGGGACGCAAACCCTGGGAGGTCAAGGTCGACATCGCCATGCCGTGCGCCACGCAGAACGAGCTGGACGGCGAGGATGCCAAGAAACTGCTGGCCAACGGCGTGAAGATCGTGGCCGAAGTTTCGAACATGGGATGCCGCCCCGAGGCCATCGACGCCTTCATCGCCGCCAAGATCCCCTACGGACCGGGCAAGGCCGTGAATGCCGGCGGTGTGGCCACTTCGGGACTCGAGATGACCCAGAACGCCCAGAAGCTCAACTGGACAGCCGAGGAGGTCGACGCCAAACTGCATCAGATCATGTCGTCGATCCACCACGCCTGCCTGGAGTACGGCACCGAAGCCGACGGATACATCAACTACATGAAGGGCGCCAACATCGCCGGATTCATGAAGGTGGCCAAGTCGATGGTCGAGCAGGGCATCCTGTAGACCGCGCGTACCCGGCTTATGAACAGAGATCTCTCCTGCAATTACGGAGAGATCTCTTCATTTTGTAAAATCATTTCCCGAATCCCATGATGAGAATCTCCGTTCTCCTCGCAGCCTCCGCGGCGCTGCTGTTCTGTTTCGGATGCGGCTCCGACGACACCTGGCAACAACCCACCGCATGCCTCGTTACCGGAACGATCATCGGCCCGCAACCTTCCGGCGAAGTCATCCTGTGCCTTCCCACGGATCGTCCCGAAAACGGAATCCGAATCCCCCTGCACAACGGACGATTCGAATATCTGTTGCAAACCGATACGCTTCAGTTGTACGAACTGCTTGTTCCGGCCGCCGACCGCAGCAGTTTTTCCTACATCCGGTTCCTTCCCGAAGCGCAAGGCGTAAAGATCGAGTATTCGGGAGCCTCCCAAGCGCGGAAACTCCGGCTGATTGCGCAGGGCCCTCTGAACCGCAAATGGCTCGAACGACAGGATGAGGAGCGGGCCCGCTTCAATCCCCGTAGAGACTCGCTCTACGCCGTGCAGGAGCATCTGGATCGCAACAACCGGCTCTTCAGCAAATCCTACGACGAATTGATCCGCCAAATCCAGACGTGCGAGGACAAACGGCTTCTCTCGGATCTCTACAAACAACTGGAACGCATGCACATCACCGGGAGTTGCCATACGGAGGAGGGGCGACAACTCGACGAACAGCTGCAGGAACTTCACCGCAAGCGGCAACGGTGGTTGCAGGGTGAAGTTGCCCGGCATGCGGATCTGGTCTCCTTCTGTCGGATGATGGAGGCTGTGCTCGACAACCGACAGGATCCGTCGGAATGGATCGCCTGCTACGATCAGGTCTTCGCAGAGCGCTTTCCCGCCCATCCCTATCACAAGCGGATCGAAAGCATCCGCCAAAGCCGGGAGGCGGGGGTCGGCAACCCCTACATCGATGTCACACTCCCCGACACGGAAGACACCCCTACAACCCTCTCGGAGGTCATCGACGGAAAGGTCGCCATACTCGATCTGTGGGCCTCGTGGTGCGGCTCCTGCCGCAACTTCTCGAAGGGGCTCATTCCTCTCCATGAAAAGTTTCGGGAGCGCGGGCTGGTCATCGTGGGGATAGCCCGCGAGTTCAAGGATACGGAGGCCTGGCACACCGCTCTCGAGCGCGATGCCTACCCGTGGCTCAACCTGCTGGAACTGGACGACGCCACGCAACTCTGGGAACGGTATGGCGCCGGCAACAGTGGAGGAAAGGTGCTGCTGATCGACCGCGACGGGAAGATCCTCGCCGTCAATCCCACCCATGCCGAACTGGAGAAGTTGCTCGAAGCAAAGCTCTGAACGCTCCCGCTGTTACGGTTCGGAATCCGTCCAGGGCAGGAATTTATTTGCTCCGTAAATCTCTTCGGATTATCTTTGCCCTTCGAAAACAACTTAAACCCGAATGACATGATACAGATACGGACCTTTACGCATCGGCTGGCCGTTAGCGTGCTGACACTTTTCACGCTGGCATCGGCCGCCTGCGACAAGAACGAGGATTCGGAACCGGAACTGGAACTCTCCCTGCAAGGAATGGCAGGTCAATATGCCGGGACCTTCAACTTCATTCCAACCTCCTTTTCATCCGGCAATCTGAACGAGAACTCGCGACTCGAAATCGGCCTTGCCGTCTCCTTTGAAGTGACTCCCGACGGCGTGCTGCACTTCCCGAATTTCCCGATCGAGCCGCTTGTCGAAGCCATTTTGGGCGAGGAGGCTTCCGAAGAGGTGCTTGCACAAATCGGAACGATCTCCTACGACGCCAATCTCGTCAGGATCTCGTCCGACGGCACGCTCCTTTCGGCCTCGCTGACAACCCCCGTCCTGCGAATCAACATCGGCACAGAAGCCGTAATCACCATCGAATCCCCGAAGCCCCTCACCTTCTCGAAACAGGGGATGCTCCAATTCTCGCTCAAGGCCGTCAAGTACTGGACGGATAACACCGAGGCTTCGACACGCAACGACGAATGGCGATTCACGGCTCAAAAACAGTAAGAAGGCTGCGGAGGAAAAGCCCCGTCAAACGGGAGGCACACTCCTGCTCAAATAAACAAAGAGGACCGCACCCGGGGTGCGGTCCTCTTTGTTTTCAGCGTCAACAGCAGCGTCCTTACAGACGGGCCTTGATCGCCTTGGTTGCCTCCTCGTAGCCCGGTTTCTCGAGCAGGGCGAACATGTTCTTCTTGTAGGCCTCCACGCCCGGCTGGTCGAACGGATTCACACCCAGCAGATAACCGCTGATACCGCACGCCTTCTCGAAGAAGTAGAGCAGCGAGCCGATCACCTCGGCCGAGATCTCCGGAATCTCCACGCGCAGGTTGGGAACACCGCCGTCCACGTGGGCCAGCTGTACGCCCAGTTCCGCCATGCGGTTCACCTCCGAGATGCGTTTGCCGGCCAGGTAGTTCAGCCCGTCGAGATTTTCCGGATCCGACTCGACAACGACCTTCGAGGCCGGTTTTGCAACCGAAATGATCGTCTCGAAGAGTTCGCGCTCACCCTCCTGGATATATTGACCCATCGAGTGCAGGTCGGCCGTCAGCGTCACGCTGGCCGGGAAGATACCCTTGCCCTGCTTGCCCTCGCTCTCGCCGTAGAGCTGCTTCCACCACTCGTTGATGTACTGCAGTTTGGGTTCGTAGGAGCCCAGGATCTCGATCTTCTTGCCCGAAGCGTAGAGCAGATTGCGGACAACGGCATAGATGGCCGAGGGATTTTCCGCGAAGGGAACCTCTTCCGAGGTTGCCTTTTCCATCTCCTGCGCTCCGCGCACCAGGGCCTTGATATCCACACCGGCCACAGCCAGCGGAAGCAGACCCACGGGAGTCAGCACCGAGAAACGGCCGCCCACATCGTCCGGAATGACGAACGTCGGATAGCCCTCCTGCGTGGCAAGCGTCTTCAACGCACCGCGCGCCTTGTCCGTCACGGCCACGATCCGCTCGGCGGCCTCCTTCTTGCCATAACGCTTCTCGATTTCGGCCTTGATCAGGCGGAAGGCAATGGCCGGCTCGGTCGTCGTGCCCGATTTCGAAATGACGATCGCGGCGATCGAGTGCTCCTTCACGGCATCAAGCAGTTCGGCCGTATAGTCCTCCGAGATATTCTGTCCGGCAAAGAGTACCGTCGGCATCTTCTGCTCCTTGTGCAGCAGTTTAAAGGGATCGCTCATCGCCTCCAGAACCGCCTTGGCCCCCAGGTACGACCCGCCGATTCCGATGCAGATCACCACGTCGGCCTTGGCGCGCAGTTTGGCGGCCTCCGCCTCGATCGCTGCCAGATCGGCATCCGTAATCGACGACGGCAGGTGAACCCAGCCCAGGAAATCGTTTCCCGCGCCCTTGCCCGAATGCAACAGCGAATTGGCGGCCTGAGCTTTCGACTCCATCTCGGCAGAGATCTCGACCCCCGCCTTCGAAATGTCCAGTTTTACGTTTTTCATATCCTTGTCAAATGAGTTTGGTTGTCAGTTCCCGCATCTCCTTGCGCACCGAAGCCCCTTCGTAGAGGACCCGGTAGACCATCTCCGCAATGGGCATCTCCACCCGATGCCGGATATTGATGTGGCGGATGCAATCGGCCGCAAAATAACCCTCGGCCACCATTGTCATCTCGTTCAATGCACTCTTCACCGTGCAGCCGTGGCCGATCAGAAGTCCCAGGCGGCGATTGCGGCTGTAGGTAGAGTAGCAGGTCACGAGCAGGTCCCCCAGATAGGCCGAAACCTGCGTATTGCGGTGGTCCGGGTAGCTCTCCTCCAGAAATCGCGTCATCTCGCCCGCCGAGTTGGCGATCAGTACCGCAAGGAAGTTATCCCCGTAGCCCAGGCCTACGGCCATACCCACGGCCAATGCGTAGATGTTCTTCAGGATGGCTGCATATTCAATGCCATAGAGGTCCGTCGAATAGCTCAGGCGGATATTGCCGCCGGCAAAACGCGAGCCGATCAGCCGGGCGTTCTCCGGATCGGTGCAGACCACCGTCAGGTAGGAAAGCTTTCCGCGCGAAACCTCCTCGGCATGCGAAGGTCCCGTAAAGAGTCCCAATTGCTTATAGGAGAGTCCGTAGTGATCGTGGATATACTCCACGACGGTCTGATAGTCGCCCGGAACGATGCCCTTGATGGCCGAGACGATGAATTTGTCCTTGAGCGGAAGGGTCAGCGGCGCGAGGAAGTCCTTGAGATAGGCCGACGGCGTAGCCAGAATCACGACATCGGCGTCGCGCACCACTTCATCCAGATCGTCGGAGGGGCGAAGCGTCGAAGGATCGAACTCCAGGTCGCTCAGATAACGCGGATTGCGCCCCTCGTCCCGCAACGAGGCCAGGACCTCCGGATTGCGGACATACCACCCCACCTGCCGGCCGTTGGCCGCAAGCAGACCCACCAGGGCCGTTGCCCAACTTCCATAGCCGATCACCGCACATCGTGCGTCGGTTCCGATTTTATACTCCATGCGGAATTCTGTTTAGCTGACAAATATACAAAATTTTTGAAAATGTGCACAACATTCCAGCGGCTTCCTTCCCGCAACTCCCGACATCACACCCCGAGCCTCCAACACGACAAACGCCCCTCCGCAGGGCGAAATCGCCGCTTCTTAAAAAAATACGCCTCGGAATGCTCCATTTTCCGGGGGTTTTTGCTACCTTTGTCCCAATATGGAGGCTTTCGAAACGTCGAAAAGCCTGGAATTTACATATCCGATTGAAAATAACGCTTTTACGAAAAATACAGAGTTGGGTGTAGCCTTATGGGAATCTTTTCTTTGACACAGGAGTTGGCCATCGACCTCGGAACGGCCAATACGCTGATAATCTACAACGGCAAAGTCGTCGTCGACGAACCTTCGATCGTCGCCCTCGACGTCCACACCGGAAAACTCGTCGCCATCGGACAGCAGGCCCGTCAGATGCACGAGAAGACCAATCCGAACATCAAAACCATCCGACCGCTCAAGGACGGCGTGATCGCCGACTTCAACGCCACGGAACTCATGCTCCGCGGCATGATCAAGAAGGTCAAGACCTCCGGAAGCCTCTTCGCACCGTCGCTGCGCATGGTCATCTGCATCCCCTCGGGATCCACGAACGTCGAAATCCGCGCCGTGCGCGATTCTGCCGAACATGCCGGAGGCCGTGAGGTCTACATGATCTACGAACCCATGGCCGCAGCCCTCGGCGCCGGCCTCGACGTCGAAGCCCCCGAAGGAAACATGGTCATCGACATCGGCGGCGGAACCTCCGAAATCGCCTGCATCTCCCTCGGCGGCATCGTCTGCTCCGAATCGATCAACACGGCCGGCGACGTCTTCACCAACGACATCCAGAGCTACGTCCGCCAGCAGCACAACATCCGCATCGGCGAACGTACGGCCGAAGCCATCAAGTGTTCGATCGGCGCCGCCGTCTCCGACCTCGAGGAGGAGCCCGAAGACTTCGTCGTCACGGGTCCCAACATGCTCACGGCTCTGCCCCAGACCGTCTCGCTCTCCTACAGCGAGATTGCCTATGCCCTCGAGAAGTCCCTCACGAAGATCGACGCCGCCCTGATGAAGGTCCTCGAGTCGATGCCCCCCGAGCTCTACGCCGACATCGTCAAGAACGGCATCTATCTGGCCGGCGGAGGCGCCCTGATCAAGGGTCTCGACCGTCGTCTGAACGAAAAGACCGGAATCCCGTTCCACATCGCCGAAGACCCCCTGCGCGCCATCGCCCGCGGTACGGGAATTGCCCTGAAGAACATCAACCGCTTCTCGTTCCTCATGCGATAGGCTGTTCATACATACAAAATTACGGATTGCGGGCCTCGGTCCGCAATCTTGAGTTATAAGATCCGTCCATTTTTAATCCGAAATCGCCTTGCGCAAGCTGATCGAGTTTATCCGGAGCATTTACGTCGCGGTGCTCTTCGTGGTGCTGGAAGCCGCCGCCATCGGCTACTATGCCCACTCCTCCAGCTATACCCAGGCCCGACTGCTTGCCCGATCCAACCAGGTCGTGGGCGGTGTCCACGGCTTCTTTGCCGGCGTCCGCCGCTACCTCTTCCTCGGACGCGAAAACCGGGAGCTCACACAACGCGTCGCACGCCTCGAAGAGCAGCTTGCACAGTATCAGGAGGCCGAAACCGCCGCACGCCTCGACTCCTACATGCAGGAGATCGGCGAATCGAGATACCGCTTTGCAACGGCCGTCGTCGTCGGGAATACCCTCAACCGCATGCAAAACCTCCTGACGCTGAACCGCGGCCGCAAGGACGGCATCGAAGAGGAGATGGCCGTTCTGGCTCCCGATGGTTCCATGGTCGGCTACATCGTTGCCTGCACGGAACGTTACTCCGTAGCCATGTCGGTGCTGAACACTTCGTTCCGCACCAGCGGCAAGATCGTCGACACGGACTACTCCGGATCGATCTATTGGGACGGGACAGACCCCAACACGGTCATCCTTGGCGAACTCTCCAAATACGCCGAGCCACAACCCGGACAGGAGGTCGTCACGGCCGGTCTCTCCGAATACTTCCCCGCCGACGTCCTGATCGGATGGGTCGAAAGCGCCGAACTCAACGAAACAAAGACCTCCTACACGGTCCGCGTACGCCTCGCCGCCGAGATGTCCCGACTCAACGAGGTCATCCTCGTCGCAGACCGCGACCGGTACGAAATCCGCGAGCTCCAGCAAAGCGAACAGGTCGAACAACATACCCGCCAGAATTGACATGTACCGAACCATCCACTACATAGGCATCTTCGCCATAACCGTCCTGTTACAGGTATTCCTGTTCGACAACCTCTCGATCAGCGTATACCTCAACCCCTTGATATATATCGTTTTCATCGTCCTGCTGCCTCTCGACGCACAGCCCGTCACCCTGCTGGGCTCCGGACTGCTGCTGGGGCTGACGATGGACTCCGCCATGGGCGCCGCAGGAATCAACACCATCGCCACGCTGCCCGTTGCCTTCTTCCGGCCGCAGCTTGCCGCCATGATCTGCGGCCGGGAAAACATCCGCGAAGGGGGAATTCCCTCTCCGGAACGGCTCGGATCCCGGAAATTCTTCCTCTTCCTGCTGACTCTGACACTCATCCATCACACGATCTTTTTCCTGCTGGAGGCTCTCTCGTGGAGCCACCTGCTCCACACCCTGCTGCGCATTGTCGTCAGCTCGGCAGTCTCGGTCGCCTTCGGATGGATCATCGTCCGCATCTTCACCGCAAAACTCCCCGTGCGCATATGAGCGACAACGAAAGTTTTCTGAGGATGAGGACCCTGCAGGGTATCGTACTCTTCATCTTCGCCGTGATCATCGCCCGGCTGGCCTACATCCAGCTCTTCGACCCGCGCTACGCCGAACTGGCCGAAGCGAACGTTCTGCGGCACGTCGTGCAGTATCCTCCGCGCGGCGAGGTCTTCGACCGCAACGGGGAATACCTCGTCCAAAGCCGCGAATGTTACGACCTGATGGTCATCTACCGCGAAATCGACAAACGCGGATTCGACACGGCCCGCCTCTGCGAGGTGGCAGGCATCTCCCGCACGAAACTCGAACGCGAACTGGCCAATGCGCGGGTCCGTCCCCGCGCCCCGCGTTTGGTGACAAGCTATATTCCCAAAGAGGACAAACTGCGCTTCGACGAGGGGAACTTCCGGGGTTTCTATACCGTCTACCGGACCGTCCGGCAATATCCGCGCAAGATCGGAGGCAACCTGCTGGGCTATGTCAGCGAGGTGAACGACACCTACCTGAAACGCCATCCCGAATACAAGGTGGGCGACTACGTGGGCATGAGCGGCGTGGAGTCCGCCTACGAGCCCGAACTGCGCGGTACGAAGGGGGTCAAAATCCAGGAGATCGACACCCACGGGGCGATCAAGGGATCCTACATGAACGGACGTTACGACTCGGTCCCCGAGCCCGGACAGTATCTGGTCAGCACGATCGATGCCCGGCTGCAGTTGTTGGGCGAGGAGTTGATGCGCGGAAAGGTCGGGGCCGCCGTGGCCATCGAGCCCTCCACGGGCGAGATTCTCATGATGGTCTCCTCGCCCACGTACGATCCCGACGAGCTGGTCGGCCGCGAGCGCGGCAACAACTACATGAAGATGCTCTACAACAAGCGCAAGCCGCTCTTCAACCGCGCCGTAAAGGCCAAATACCCGCCGGGGTCGACCTTCAAGCTCGTGCAGGGGCTGATCGGACTCCAGGAGGGTGTACTGCGGCCCTCGGACCTTCACGTCTGCCACAACGGCTATCAGGCCGGCCGGCTCAAGATGGCCTGCCACGCCCACGCCTCGCCGCTCGATCTGCGCTTCGCCGTGGCCACCTCCTGCAACGCCTACTTCTGCTACGTCTTCCGCGACATCCTCGACAACCCGAAATACGACAACGTCAAGGAGGGTTTCGACCACTGGAAGGAGTATGTCGAGAGTTTCGGTTTCGGACGCAAGCTCGGATCGGACTTCCTCGACGAAGGGAACGGGTATGTCCCCGACCGCGCCTACTACGACCAGCAGTACCGCGGTTCGTGGAACTCGCTGACGGTCCTCTCGCTCTCGATCGGGCAGGACGCCCTGGGCTGCACCCCGCTGCAGCTGGCCAACCTGGCCTGCATCATCGCAAACCGCGGCTACTACTACATCCCCCACATCGTCAAGGAGGTCGAAGGGCAGGATTCGCTCGACCGGCGCTTTTACGAGCGCCACTACACGAAGGTCGATCCCCGGCATTTCGAACCCATCGTCGAGGGCATGTGGCGCGGCGTAAACGTCGGAGGAACCTCCACGATGGCCCGGCTCGACGGGTGGGATGTCTGCGGCAAGACCGGTACGGCCGAAAACCCCCGCGGCCGCGACCACTCGACCTTCCTGAGTTTCGCACCGAAGGACAATCCGAAGATCGCCATCTCGGTCTATGTCGAGAACGGAGGCTTCGGAGCCACTTCGGCCCTGCCGATCGCCAGCCTGCTCGAAGAGTTCTACCTCACGGACACGATCCGTCGACCCTATCTGCTCGATTACGTCAAGAACATGCAAATCCACTACCCCGTCTATGACAAGTAACCGGCATAACGGCATTTTCGACGGCGTCGACCGCGGGACCGTCCTCCTCTACGTACTCATCGTACTGGCGGGATTCGTCTCGATCATCTCCGCCTCGTACGACGACTCCACGGCCCAGCTCTTCTCCTTCTCGCACTTCTACATGAAGCAGCTCATCTGGATCGCCGTGGCGTGGGTGACGGCACTCGTCGTACTGCTGCTCGACGAACGCTTCTACCACATGTTCGCCTATCCGGCCTATTTTGCCGGTTTGGGACTGCTCGTCGCCGCCCTGCTCTTCGGCCGCGAGGTCAACGGGGCCAAGGCCTGGTTCGAATTCGGATCCGTACGCATTCAACCCGTGGAGTTCGCAAAGATCGCAACGGCGCTCGCCCTGGCCCGCGTCATGAGCAACTACTCCTTCTCGATCAACCGCCCGGGCGATCTCTTCAAGGTCGCAACGGTCATCTGCGTCCCGCTGCTGATCATCATCCTGCAGAACGACACCGGATCAGGAATCGTCCTCTGTTCGTTCCTCTTCGTCCTCTACCGCGAGGGGTTGAACAAATGGCTCTGCATCCCCATTCTGTTGATCGGGTCTCTGTTCATCGTCTCCTTCCTGCTCTCGCCGATGGTGCTGCTGCTCTGTCTGATCCTCGTCTGCACGCTCTCCGAGGCGATGATGAACGGACGGTGGCGTTCGAGAATCATCTTCCTCGCCGCACTGCTGCTCGCCAGCTGCCTGCTCTGTCTGATCATGGCACTCGTCAGCCCCGGGACGCTCGATCTCTACCACAGCCTGCTCATCATGACACTCGCTGCGGTGCTCTTCGCCGCAGGATACGCCTACCGCTCGCACCTGACGAACATCTTCATCACACTCGGACTCTTCGTCGGCTCGATGATTTTCCTCCCCACGACCGACTACATCTTCAATTCGATTCTCAAACAGCACCAGAGAGACCGTATTCTGAGCTTCCTCGGAATCATCAGCGACCCTCTGGGCACCGATTACAACGTCAACCAGGCCAAAATCGCCATCGGATCCGGAGGTTTCGCCGGAAAAGGATTCCTCCAGGGGACACAGATCAAATACGGATTCGTCCCCGAGAAACACACCGACTTCATCTTCTGCACCGTCGGTGAAGAGTGGGGATTTCTCGGCACGACGTTCGTTCTGGTGCTGCTGTGCCTGCTGATCCTGCGGTTGATGCGCATGGGAGAGCGGCAGGAGGAGCCCTTCGGACGAATCTACTGCGACTGCGTGGCCTCGATCCTGCTCTTCCACGTGCTGGTGAACGTCGGCATGACCATCGGGCTGATGCCCGTCATGGGCATTCCGCTTCCCTTCATGAGCTACGGCGGTTCGTCGCTCATTGCTTTCACCATGCTGCTCTTCATCGCCATCCGCCTCGACGCCTCCACCCGACAATTTTCGATTAACCAATTTTCCTGACGAATGATACCCTACAACCCGAAAGGTCTGACCGCCCAAGAGGTCGAAAAGAGCCGCCGCGAACACGGCGACAACATCATCACTCCGCCCAAGGACGATTCCGCCTGGAAACTCCTGCTCGAGAAGTTCCGCGATCCGATCATCCGGATTCTGCTGCTGGCCGCCGTGCTCTCGCTGGCCATCGGATGCATCCACCGCGATTTCACCGAATCGATCGGCATCATCTGCGCCATCATCCTCGCCACGTGCGTCGGATTCTGGTTCGAATGGGATGCCCAACGGCGTTTCCGCCGGCTGAATCAGGTCAACGACGACATCCCCGTCAAGGTGATGCGCGAAGGTTCGATCCGCGAGATTCCCCGACGCGACGTCGTGGTCGGAGATGTCGTCTACATCGAGGGCGGCGAGACCGTTCCGGCCGACGGCGAGCTGATCGAGGCCGTTTCGCTGAAGATCAACGAGTCGACCTTAACCGGAGAGCCCGAAGTCGACAAGACCGTCGACGAGGCACACTTCGATCCGGAGGCCACCTATCCCTCGAACGTCGCCATGCGCGGCACGACCGTCGCCGACGGATACGGCGTAATGGTCACGACGGCCGTGGGCGATGCCACCGAAGCCGGGCGTGTCACCGAACAATCGACCGTCCAAAGCGATGAGCAGACCCCGCTGGACCGTCAGCTGACCCGCCTCTCGCAACTGATCGGACGCGTGGGAATCATCCTCTCGATACTGATCTTCTGCGTCATGCTCGGGAAAGCCATTCTCGTCGGGGGGTTGCTCGAACAGGACTGGCTCTCGATCGCGCAGCACGTGCTGAACATCTTCATGGTCTCGGTGGCCATCATCGTCATGGCCGTACCCGAAGGGCTTCCGATGTCGATCACCCTCTCACTGGCGATGTCCATGCGGCGGATGCTCAAGACCAACAACCTCGTGCGCAAGATGCACGCCTGCGAAACCATGGGCGCCGTGACGGTCATCTGCACCGACAAGACCGGCACGCTGACCCAGAACCGCATGCACGTTCAGGAGCTGGTGCGCTACGACACGCTCCCGGAGCGGGAGTTCGCCGAGGTGGTGGCGCTCAACTCCACGGCCTTTCTCGATGCCGAAGGGCACATCATCGGAAACCCCACGGAAGGGGCCCTGCTCGAATGGATGCGCCGCGGCGGCAACGATTATGAGGTGTTGCGGGCCGAAGCGAAGATCATCGACCGGCTGACCTTCTCGACCGAACGCAAATACATGGCCACGATCATCGAAAGCGGCATTTCGGGACGTCGCCTGCTCTGCGTGAAGGGGGCTCCGGAGATCGTCCGCGGAATGTGCGCCGACGACGGGCGCGGGGAGGAGATCGCCGCACAACTGACCGGATTCCAGAACCGGGCCATGCGCACGTTAGCCGTGGCATGGGCCGAAATCGACGCCGCAGAGTGCACGGAGGCCGTCCGCGCCGGCGGGCTGCACTTCGCTGCCGTGGCCGCCATTTCAGACCCCGTGCGCGAGGATGTTCCGGCCGCCGTGGGACAATGTCTGAAGGCGGGGATCGGCGTTAAGATCGTCACCGGAGATACGCCGGCCACGGCACGGGAAATCGCCCGGCAGATCGGACTCTGGGACGACACCGTAGACGGCGAGCGCAACCACATCACCGGAGCGGAGTTCGCGGCAATGAGCGACGAGGAGCTCCTCGGACGCGTCCAGGAGCTGAAGATCATGTCCCGGGCCCGGCCGCTCGACAAACAGCGTCTGGTCAAGCTGCTGCAACAGTGCGGTGAGGTCGTGGCCGTGACGGGCGACGGCACGAACGACGCCCCGGCGCTGAATTTCGCCAATGTCGGGTTGTCGATGGGCACGGGAACCTCCGTGGCGAAGGACGCTTCGGACATCACGCTGCTCGACGACTCCTTCGCATCGATCGCCACGGCCGTCATGTGGGGACGTTCGCTCTACCGCAACATCCAGCGTTTCGTTCTCTTCCAGCTCACGATCAACTTCGCCGCCATCCTGATCTGCTTCATCGGGGTGCTCTTCGGAACGGAAATGCCTCTGACCGTCGTACAGATCCTCTGGGTCAACATCATCATGGACACCTTCGCCGCCATGGCCATGGCCTCGCTGCCCCCGAACCCCGAAGTCATGCAGGAGAAGCCCCGCGGCCGCGACGAATTCATCATTTCGAAATCCATGGCCCGCACGATCTTCACCTGCGGAGGAATCATCGTTGCCGTCCTGCTCGGAATGCTCTTCACCTGGACCCTGCGCGACGGTGCGCTTTCGGTGCGGCAGTTGACCCTCTTCTTCTCGACGTTCGTCTTCCTGCAGTTCTGGAACATGTTCAACGCCAAAGGGTTCGAAACCCGTCACTCGGTCTTTACCTGCTTGAAGGGCTGCCGTGAATTCTTCCTGATCCTCGCAGCGATAGGTATCGGACAGATCCTCATCGTCGAGTTCGGCGGTCAAGTCTTCCGCACCGTTCCGCTCTCCTGGAACGAATGGGCCGAAGTCATCGGCTTCACCTCCCTGCTTGCCATCGGCGGCGAGGTCGTCCGGGCCCTCCAACGTCACCGCACAAGATAACTCTGAAAAATCGGATATCATGCTCAAAACGACGACCCTCGTCCTGCTGTTCATGCTGGTCCTCTTCGGGATGGAAGTCCGGGCCCAGCAACGCGACAGCGTGGACTGGAGCGCAGGAGGCGAATTTCGCAAACGAATCGACCGGCACACCTCCACAAAAGCCTATCGGATGCTCTATATCGGCGCTCCGCTGATCATCGGCGGCGTCATCATGCAGAATTACGACGCCGACTTCCGCCGACTCCGGAACGGATATGCCCGCTCGTTTCACCAGACGTACGACGACTGGCTCCAGTACGCCCCGGCAGGTGCGATGCTCGCCCTGAAGGCCTGTGGAGTCCAGGGACGCAGTTCCTGGGGCCGGATGCTTGTCTCGGATGCCTTCTCCGCCGGACTGATGGCCATCGCCGTCAATTCGCTCAAGTATACCTGCCGCGTCATGCGACCTGACGGCTCGACCCGCAACTCCTTTCCCTCGGGCCATACCGCCACGGCCTTTATGACCGCCACGATGCTCCACAAGGAGTACGGACACCGAAGCCCCTGGTACAGCATCGGAGGATATGCCGTGGCGACTGCAACGGGTATCACCCGACAGCTCAACAACCGGCACTGGACGAGCGACATCATGGTCGGAGCCGGAATCGGAATCCTCGCCACGGAATTCGGATATTTTTTAGCCGATCTGATCTTCAAGGAGCGGGGATTGAACATCTATGAAACCTTCTCGGTACACGATCGATACCGCCATCCTTCGTTTTTCGGATTCGGAATCGGAACGACGATCGTCCCGGGGAACTATACCCCCTACGAAGGGGTCCGCGTACAATTCCGCTCAGGCCCCACGGCCAGCGTACAGGGCGCCTGGTTTGCATCCCCCTACTGGGGTGTGGGAGGGCGTCTGGGTTGTACGAATCTCCGCATGGAGGTAAACGGCGTAGCGCAAAACGACAACTTCGAATGTGCTTCGGTCTATGTCGGGCCCTACTTCTCCTATCCCTTCTCGATGCGCTGGCTCATCGGAGGCAAGCTGCTCGGCGGCTGCGAATTCTATAAAACCTGCGAAACCCATCTGCAGGATTTCGCAGGACACAACGGAGCCGCCTTCGGAACGGGAATCTCGAGTACCTATCTGGCCACGCAGAATCTCGGAATCCGTTTCTCGATGGACTATGATCTGGCACCCTCGATCTCCCGTTCGTCAAACAAACCCCTGCACAAAATCACCCTGGGGTTGGAAGTCGGCGCCATATTCTGAAACAAGAGAGGGCAAGAGACAAGTAAAAGGGGAAGCCGGCGATTCCGGTCTCCCCTTTTTTATTTATCGGCAGTTTCCCGATAAAAACGGTCAAAGAAACGGCTCCTCGGAACCCACACTCCGCGATGCAACCATAACGGGATCCCGTTTCACGTATTCGGGAATCACCTCCCACGCATAGACGGACACAATCCCCTCATCAAGAGATCGCAGTCGAAGTTCCGACTCTGTCCAGGTCTCGACGACGTAGGTTCCGCCCACCCAGGGCGTACCGCCGGAATACTCCCCCGAGAGCAGCAAGCCCTGCTCCGGATCCTCCGTAAGGGTATAGGTCCCGGTATATTGCTTGTATCCGGCCGTTGCAAGATCACCGACCGCCTGATAGAGCGTGAAAAGATTGTCGGAAAGTTGCAGATAGACATGCCCGGCAATCGCCGTATCGTCGTTCCACGAAACCAGCTTCCAACCGTCAGGCTCGAGTTTGCCAGCACCATCCCCCTCGTCGCCTCCTCCTTTCTTCGAACAGGAGAGAGTCAGCGCCGCGACCGTCAACAAAACTCCCCAAAACAGATGATCCCATCTCATAAGCACACTCTTTTTCCGCAACGGTGCGGTTTGCAAAGTTAAAAATTGATTTGAAAATTCCAAAAGCAACTTCGCCATTCAGCGACGATACCGTCCGGATATTCTGCCGGGCCAATCCGTTCCGAAGGGTGCGCAGAGGAGCGTCTCTGGCACGGAATATGCACCGAACGGGTATCTTTTCCCCGAATAGAGTCTGTCATGAAGCTGCGTCTGTTATCAATTCTGCTGCTGTTCGTCGCATCTGTCGGAGTCCTCGTATGGCTCTACGACGGCAAGGCCTTCACGCCGCCGAAACACAGCAGATCCTCCTGGCACGAAATCATCGTCGATCTCGAGGCCTGCGGGCGACTCAAGCACCTGAAGGCCCGGCAATACAAGCACTTTGCCGAGATCGCAGCCGCGGAAAAACGTCCCGATGCCGAACGGCTTTTCCGGGCCATCGCCTTCTCCGAACAACTGCAGGAACAGAACTGTGCCTCGGCGATCCGACGGCTCGGCGGAAGCTATACCCCACCGCCGGAGATCGCACTCTTCGGAGGTCCGACAGATCGCAATCTGGAGCGGTGCCTCGGGATCGAGCGATATCGTTTCGGCAAACGGTCGGATGCCGAGATCCGACGCGCCCTGTCCCGCGAAAACCGGTACGCCGCACGATTGCTGATCTGGGCTGCCGCAACGGATCTACGCGAGATTTTTCTGCTCGAACGCCGTACGGGATTCGAAACGGAGAGTTTTGCCGTATGTCCGGGCTGCGGGAATCTCTACTCAACGAATCACCTCGACCATTACTGTCCGCACTGTCTCACTCCCGGCGAGGAGTTTGTCCGTTTCGAAAAGGAGACAGCAGAGGCTCCCCTCAACGTTCCGACGATCCCTCGATGACTACGGGAGTTCCCGAGGGCACGAAACGCGTGAAATCACCGATCGCAGTCCGCAGCTGAACGGGATAGGCCGGACGCCGGTCTTCGAGCAGGAATTCCTCGAACGAATAGTCCGGCTGACCTGCGAGTTCACGTATACGCCGGATCTGTGCCCAACGGCTCGGCGCATTGAAATAGGCCACATTGTCATTCATACAGCTGTTTGCCTCGGGACGCCAGATTCCCAGACGGTAAGTGCCCGCCCCGGGGTAGGTTCCCACCATCGGATATTCAGGTCTGTCGGCAAAATCACACCATGTCGTGCGGGTAATATCCTCCGAGAAGTCTGCATTGATGTAGAATCCGTAGGCCTTGAAACGTTCGATCTCGGCTCGGGTCTGTGCCGGGATTTCCGTCTCGTAATAGACGTATTCATCGAGCAGTTTGGCAAAACCGTGTCCGCCCGCTTCGTGGACTACAAGCTTGTCGAAACTGCTCCCCACGGGGATCATCGAGATCGAAAAGCCATCGGTCCACATCAGACTGGTCCCGGCATAGACCGCCCGGTTAATCGGCATGACAACCGTCAGGTCCTGCATGCGATATCCCGTGACGGAGGTCACTCGCGCCATCCAGTCACGGACGGCCCCGTCATCGCATGAGATCGAGGTCGAGGTTCCTTGCCACAAGGTCGAAAATTTCGTATCAACCTCCTCGGCCGGAGAGGCACAACTCATGCCGGCCTCTTCGGAGATGGCCGTCACCATGTAGACGTCAAAACTGGAGCGGTAATCACTGTATGGATAGACCGAGAAGAAGGCTTCGACAGCCCGCCGCATATCGGTTTCGTACTTTCCCGTCCCCCGCGCCATCTCCGCCAGCGTGTAGCCGTCCCCCACCACGACCAGACACACTCCGAGACCGGTCGTAGCCCGCTGCAACGCCACCACCTCACCGTCGCCGTAGTTCGCCCCGGCATCGAAAGGCTGCTGAATCACCTCGATATCCTGTGAAAAACCATCAGCCGTCACGTGCAGCGTCACACGCCGTTCCGCCCCAAGATTCGTCAGCGCCCGGACCCGAATCTGCTGCGAGGCCTCAACCGTGGCCACGCACCACTCAACCTGCGGAACGAGCGTCACGTCAAACGATTCGGAGATCGACCCGACGGTCAGATATTCAGTGGAATTGAGCGCCGGCAGCTCGAGACGCTCGGCAGACACCAACGTCGGAGCCTGCACGACCGCAACCGCCTGCGAGAGCTCCCCCGCATCGAAATAGAGGGTCGCTTCACGACGTTCAAAGTTCGGATTCGATTCGGCATGCAACTGGATCCGGCAGGGTCCGGCTCCGCCCGAGGCGGGCTCGATCGTCAACCACTCCCGGGCAATCGGGGGTGAGATCTCCGAGGTCCAGGCCCCGTCGGTCTGCAGTTCAACCCACTCCTCTCCGCCTTCACGGGGCAATACGACACTCCGGGGCGAAGCCTCCAGCAGCGTCGTCCGTTCCTTCGATGGAGTACATCCCGGCCCAATCAGGACAAGAATCCACAACAAATGCAAAAGATGCTTCATGACAGAAGGTTTTGACCGGATGCCGAACTGGAAGATTCCCGTCCGGCAAAAAGAGGGAAGCACCTCGCCAAGGGGTCGAGGTGCTTTCCGAAACAAGGTAGAAACTACTGTGAAATCCGATCGAAGCGATACCCCAAACCAAGCAATATCGCCTCGAAGGGATCATCCCACCACAAAGGCAGAAAAGGAGGCTGCTCCAGCGTATCCAAGTCGCGCAGGAAGAGAAGCATTGATCCGTTTTCATCCAAGGCCAGGGCAACAACCATTTTGCCAAGCGATTCCTGAGTCTTGTCAAAAGCCCGGTTTGCGCGATCCAACTGGAAATAGGTCAGATTGAACGATTCGTCGTCCACCCAGAAATAACCTTCGCCAACCGTCGTATAGTTGCCACTCACAACTCCATCCACAACATTGAACGGTGCCGTATAGGTCATCTTGCAGTCCCGGAAGAGATTCGTCAGATCGCCCGTAGACGAAGGGGTGAATGCAGCATGGTCTCCTTCGTTGGTGATCGAAATCGTAAAGCCGTCGTTGTGGCTCGGAATTGTTTCCGTATCCATCTCCTCATCCATGGCCCAAAGTTCGAGCATCTCCAATCCGATCAACTCCTTGCACTCCCATGTGCCGGCCAGCGCCGCATACGAAAGCAGCCCCTTGATCGTAACAGTGACACTCGGAATCTCTCCGGCAATGAAACGACCACCCTGCTCATCCACGCCGAGCTTCAGCGTCGTGGGGTTGTTCAGATCCACTTCGGGTCCCGGGAGCAGCGTCAGCGAGGCCGAATTTCCATCCTTCGGAACGACAAAGGCCGTGGCATCATCCTTCACCAGGAAATGCTTGCCCGCCTCAGCCGTCGAACCGGCCAGAATCGTAAAGGGCAATTCAAGCTCCTTGGGAGCCTTGAAATCCTTGTCTCCCACGGTCAGCGTGACGGTCAGCGACTCCTGCAACTCGCCCGCAGCGGCAGTGAAGCTGTAGACATAGACGCTCGATTCCACCAGATTGACCGTCGTAGCGGCAACACGGCCGATCGTATACCCCGTTCCAGAGGCAAGCGTCAATGTCAACGTCTTGGCCTGGTCAAAAGCCTGTTTGGGCGTAACGGTAACGGTTGCCTCGGTCGCACCGGCCGCAAGCTGGAAACTCTGCGCCGAGAGCTCATAGTCGGCCGCCTGGGCCGTACCGCCGATCGTAAATCCAATATTCAGATCCGAGGCCGCAGCCTGGGAAGCCACCACCTTGATCTCAATCGGTTCATCGTCCAACGTATAGGACGAAGACATGAACTGCACGTTGACATCCGCTCCCGATCCGGGATCGTCATCGTTGTTGCAGGCGCCCAGCGACAAGGTCGCAAGCGCTACGGACAAATACAAATACTTTTTCATAATCCGTTTTTATTTAAGTGAAACATAATGGTCAATTTCCAACCGCCTCTTCGTATTCCGAGCGGATGGTTCGCCAGACATCAAGCTCCTCGGCCGAGGCCGACTCGCCGACAATCGGCAACAGATCGTACGACCCGCCCGAACTTCGCGGCGGAACCTCGTCATAATGATCGCATCCCGAAAAACCCAGCAGCGCCGCAACCGCCAGCACCCCGAGCAACACCTCTTTTTTCCGTTTCATGGCTTTCCTGTCTAAAATCAAAATTCATAACCGGGATTTTGCACAATCTGCCCCTGGCTGTTCCGGATGTCCCGTACGCTGACGGGCATCGTATAGAGATACTGCCGCGTCACGTACTTGACCGGCAGCGTACTGCCCGACTGCTGGATCACCCACCATTCGGGACGTCCGTTGCGTTTGAGTTCGAACCAGCGGTCTCCCTCCATATAGAGTTCCTTGCGGCGCTCGTCCAGAATGGCCGAGAGCAGCCGCGTAAGAGGTTTCCCCGAGGCATCCACCCGAATCAGCGCCTCGGGATCCGGCTCGGGAAGTGTCTGAAGCGTATAATCCTCAACATCTTCGATACGCTTGCGGCGCAATTCGTTGAGAAGCGACAGCGCCCGCTCTTCGTTCTGCTGCTCTCCGGGATGAGCATAGCTTTCGGCAAGCATCAGGTGGAGTTCCGAGCCCCGGATCCGGGCCGTCACGGTCTTCTGATTGACCCGTTTGGCATCACACATGATGCTCCAGCGGATATCCTTCTGCGGCTCCTGGCCGAAAAGTTTCAGCAGCGTGGCATTGACCGGCCGCGTACTCAGATAACTGCGGAATGTCTCGTCGTAGAGGGTCTTCACATCGTCGTCACCCGTCGTACGGTCACGAATGATCACCTCCTGCAGCTGTTCGCCATAAGACTGGATCGATGCCTCGTAGGCACTTCGCTCGGCAAGAGCATAACCCGGCACTGCAAGCAACTCCTCGCACAGCGGAATCACATCCGCCCACTTTTCCCCCCAGAAACGAAGCCGGGCCAGATAAGCCTTCGCCACCGCCTCCGTAAACAGATACGATTCATCGGTCATGTGGCAGTCGATGGCCTGAAGCAGAAGCGTCTCCGCATATTCGTAGCTCCGCGCAAGCGTATTGCGATCGGGCACGGCATCACTCTCCACATCGAAATGCTCTACGATGGGAACCCCCGGCAGCGAAGCGGCCGTCGCCGCATCGTAGGGTTCGCAATAGATCCGAATCAGATTGTAGTAGCAGACCCCCTTGATGGCATAAGCCGCCGCACAAAGCTTCCGGGCCTTCGCCGAATCCTTGCCGAGCATGTGGTCCAGAATCAGATTGCAATCCTTGATGGCCGAGTAGAGACCCTCGTAATACCCCTTCTGAAAATTGTTCGCCACATCTCCGGCATAGAGTGTCAGACGCCCGGCCGAGATATTGGCATCGAGGTTGTCGGAGATCGACTCATAGAGAATCACCCGGTCGTAGCATCCCAGGATATCTTCGTCCGTACCCTCCTCGATGGCATAAAGCATGTTGTTCAACAAGGCTTCGAAATCCTCCTCCGTTTCGGGGATGATCTTCCCCTGCGGCGTCACGTCCAGATAGCGCTTACATCCGCTCAAAAGCAGTGACACCCATACGATCAACCATATTTTCCGTTTCATAGTCTCCACGTTTTAAAAACCGAGCGACACGCCGAACGTCACGGAGCGCGTCGTGGGATAGATCGCGCCCGGAACCTCCGGGTCCATACCCTTGTAATCGGTGAATGTAAAGAAGTTGGCCAGGCTTACATTGAAACTCACGGCATCGAATCCTCCCCGTCGTACCACCTTGTTCGGCAGCGAATAGGAGAGCGTGATGTTCTTGATCCGCACGTACGAGATCTTATAGATATAGACACCGTCAACCACGGCATTGGAGGTCGGATTCGACTGATCGAAGTGGTATTTCGCATCGAACGAATCGTAGATGCGGGGATATTTCGTACCCGTACGGTTCGACTCCGTCCAGCGGTCGGTCCGATCCTTCCAGACATTCAGATGATTCGAATACAGGTCGCTGTACTCGGTCTGCGCGCGATCCATCGTCGAGACACTTCCCGCCGCAATCTGGCTGTAGTTGGCCGGAGATTCGTTGCGGTCGTAGGCGTACGACCCGAACGAAAAGACCCCGTTGACCGAGAGTCGCAGATTACGATAACCCGCCGAAATATTGAAGCCTCCGTTGAGCGGGGCCTCCCGATTACCCAGATAGTAGAGATAATTGGCCTCCTCGGTATAATCCGCATCGCTCTTGATGACCGCATCGGGCCGCAGCTTGAACTCATAAAGGCCCGTCAGAGGATCGATCCCGACCACTTTCCCGCCGATCAGTGCCCGAGCCGGATAACCTTCGTAATAGTTGAGTTTCATGTGTTGAAACGACACCGAACTGGTATATTCGAGCACTTTGTTCGAGTTGAAGGCAAAGTTGACCGATGCATCCAGATTCCAGTCGCGGGTCTGGACGATGCCTCCCCGGAGCGTGAACTCGATACCCCGATTGCGCAACCGGGCAAAATTCGCAGCCTGATAGGAGAAGCCCGTCGTCACGTAGAGCGGCTTGTCATCGACAGCTCCCTTGGTCAGACGGCTGTAGTACTCCGTCTCGAGCGAAAGGCGCCCGTCAAAGAAGCCCAGATCCAACCCAAGCTTCATGTCGTTGACCTTCTCCCATCCCAGATTGGGATTGGGAGCCGAGGAGATCGTACCCACCAGATGGTTCTGCGACTGATATTCCCGATAGGTCTGCAGCGAATAGTTCATCATCAACTGCGGTGAGGCACTCGTGACGATGTTTCCTGTAAAGCCATATGAAGCTTTCAGCTTGGCATAATGGAGCACCTTGCGCGCCACCTCCATAAAGGGCTCCTCGGTCAGGATCCAGGCACCGCCCACACTCCAGTTGGGATTGAACTGCGCATGTGTACCGAAGTAGGAACTGCCGTCGGCCCGTCCCGTTACACTCAGAATGTACCGGTCGCGGAACGAGTAGTCGGCCGAAAGATAGAACGAGGCATAACGCGCCTTGGTGAAATACTCGCCCGTCAGTCGCTCGATCTCCCGCAGGGTGCTCTCCGTCGGTTTCTCGATCGGTGGCAGAGCCGTATTCCCGGTCCGCGGATCGTAGTTGAAACGCTTGTTGAAGAGCGTATGCGAGTCATTGCCCCGCAGTTCGGCTCCGCCCACGACATTGAGCGTGTGGCCGTCACCGTACTCTCCAACGTAGGAGAGGTGTCCGCGCAACAGATAACCCGTCCGCCGGCTCTTGTTCTCCAGAATCGAACCGTAGAGATTTCCGTTGTGGGTCCGATGGATACTCAACCGGTCCTGAAAAGCCCCGTAGGTATCCTCCTCCCGCGTGGTCTGCGTATCGTTGTTGTTAAAGTTGTAGGAGGCCAGACCCTCGAACTTCAGATTCTCCAGCAGCTTGTACTGCACCCCCAGACGAACCTCCGTCGAGACGTAATCGGTCTTCGTCCTGTTGCCCTCAATCTCCCGGAGGATGTTGAAACCCTTCTCGGGCAGATCCTCATAGGTATCGCGGTTGTAGTTCGGCAACGAAAGCCACGTCTGGTCGTTGGCATAGCTGCCATCCTCGTTATAGGGTTTCTCGTAGGGGTTGGCGAAGTAGGCATAAGTGAAGGGATCGACACTCGGATTCGGCGTATCGGCCTTCCGGTAGGAGATGTCGGCCCCCACGTCAAAGGAGAAGCGGCGCGTGGGTTTGAATCCGAGATTCGCCTTGAAGGTGTAGCGGTCGGCACTGTCCTCGATGAGCATGCCCTGGTCGTTGGTATACCCCAGCGAGAGGTAGTAGTTGTAGGCCTCCGCACCTCCGCTTACCGAGACATGGCCGTTCACCGAGACGGCATTGCGCAGAATCACGTCGTACCAGTCGGTATCGGTGGCCGCCAACGTGTTCAGAAAGGCGTCCTGGGCGGCCGTATCCCCCTTCAGATGGGCGAAGGCCAGCTGTCCTGAACGGACCTGTCCCACAATGCCCACCGTGGGATAGATCACCGACGGGTCCACGAGCGACTGTGCATACTTTTCCGCCGCGAATTCATCCCACAGCTCCTGTTCCCAGGCCAGTTTCTCGGCCGTGTTCATCAACGACGGCTGCCGCTGGGGACGGAACGAAACGGTGACATTCGACGAAAAATTGACCTTCATCTTCCCGGCCTTGCCCCGTTTGGTCGTCACCACGATAACACCATTTGCAGCCCGCGATCCGTAAATCGCCGCTGCCGCGGCATCCTTCAGCACGACAATCGACTCGATATCGCTCGGATTCACGCCGCCGATGCCGTAGATGAAGATATCGTCGAAACCGCCGGCCTTGAGTTCATTCGAGCTCAGATTCGTACTCGGGCCCTCATTCTGCATCGGAACGCCGTCGACCACCCACAGCGGAGCCGTACTTCCCGAGAGATTGGCAATACCGCGAATCCGAATCCGTTGACTGGCTCCGGGACGTCCCGTCGTCGGAGTCACCGTCACACCCGCCAACTCGCCCTGCATCATGGCATCGACCGAGGTCTGCGGCTTGAGCTGCAGTTCGTCGGCTGTCAAAATTCCCACAGAACCGGTCACCTTCTTGACCGTAGTCTGCGAATAACCCGTTACGACGACCTGTTCGATCTCCGTGGAAGAGGGTTGCAACACCACATCCAGGCTCGTACGACCCGGAGCCAGCTTGTGCTCGCAGGTCTGATATCCGACGAATGAAACCAGCAGAGTCTCCCCGCCCTCGGGGATCTGAATCCGGTAACGTCCGTCAGAACCGGTGATCGTTCCGCTGCCGCGCGCCTCCTTCACCACCACCGTGGCACCGACCACGGGACTGCCGTTCACATCCGTAACCAGCCCCATCACCGTGCGCGACTGAGCCCACACGGTTTCACACCACAACAAAACCGACAACAGAACCAAGGCTTGACGTAAAATCATCTTCATAGGCCTCAACTATTATAGATACAATATGCTTGTCAGCGTCTGTTTTCAAGGAAGTGCGTAACCCGACGCAGCATCCATGCACAATGGCCCCGCATCTGCGGCGACGAGCTCCGTGCGGCCGCCGACTCGATCCGGGCCCGGCTGTCGAGCAATACACCGTAGAGCAGATGGCCGTCTTCGGGGCGCGTAAGGTAGGAGACCCCGCTCAACGGGGCGAATCCGGCCGAGTCGTCCGCCGTCAGCGACTGATCGAAATAATCCGATCGCAGCGTCGATTTCCGTCCCGTAGCCTCGCCCACAAGGGCCAGCAGCCGATCCAGGAAACGCCGTTGGAGCAGCATCCTGAAATTTTCATCGGATGGATCCGAACGGCTCCAAAGGTAGTTCGAAAGATCATCCATTGCCTCCGCCCGCGTATAGGTCGCGCCATCGGAGAGCGAGGCACACAAGGCGATGCGATCCAGACTCTGCAGAATTCGGTCAAAAATATCCACCCGGACGAAATCCGCAACCCCGGGATTGAGCCCCTCGCCCACGATCAACGACGGGTTGTCAAGCCACTCCAGTTCATCAAGCTGCCTCAACAGCCAACGCATTGCCTCGCGTTGCGTTTCGGCAGGAAGCGGCTCAATACCCCGTCCGGCGTCTCCGGCCCTGCGTTCGTGGATCAGGACCCCGCCCAAACGGGCAATCACGGGGGCAAACAGGGCATTGCAATAGAATGACACCGACTCCGGGAGGGCCGAACGGTAGGCATAATCGCGATCCTCATCGTCGATCCACTCCGAGACATTGCGCAATACGACATCCAGATTGGCCAGTCCGGCCTCGGCCGCCCGCAACGGATCATCACCCAGATCCGAAGCCCGGGATCGGGGATCGAGGGCAAACTTTCCGCTCCGCAACTGCAGAAAACGGCACGATGGATCATCGCTCACCTCTCCGTTGCCATAAAGCCACTCGACAGCCCGGTAATCGTACGGACCCAACGTCGTCTGACAGAGTCGCACTCCCCGGCGGAAATCCTCCGAACGGGCCACGTAGTTCAACGGCACCTCGTCAAGAATCGATGCCGAAAGCCCGTACTCGTTCGTAAAATGCACGTTGCGCAACGAATCGACCGGCACCACCTGCGAGGCGCCTCCGTTGGGCAGCAATCCCAGGCATAATCCCGCATAGTGGGCCACCTTTGCCTGGAGGCTCTCGCCAAAGAGCGCTTCGTCGAGCTCCAGATGCCGCGCCCGGGGATCAACCGCCCCGCTCTGAAGGAGTCGTTCGGTCTGGATCTGCGGCCCGATATTGTGACTGATGTAGATATTGGCGCTCAGGATTTCACCCGTACGCGGATCGGTCCAGACGTTGCAGCGCAGATCGCGTGCCGGCGACGGGACATAGCGCACGGCTGAATAACGAATGTCGTTCACATCGGGCAACCCCTCCGCCGAGACATGACGGACCTCAATGGCCTGCGGAAGTCCGATTTTTGCGAAGGCATCGTTCCACGTCAGAACGCCCCGTTCGATATAGGGTTTCCAGGACGCCGGGAAACGATCGTCGAGATAGAAAACAATGGGATGTCCGGCATCAACCCTCCAGCGGGAGGCATAATAGCAGACCTCGGCGCCCTGCCCTTCGGGAGCGTACTCCACGTAGCGCGACGTGGCGGTACCTACCCGCGGATCCGCCTTGCGGACCGAGTTCATCGCCTCGGGCAACAGCAGGAACGAGGTGCGCACGGTCGCCGTGAAGAGTTCGGGATCCCCCCGGGCAATCACGCCGAAAGCGTAGGACGACACCTCATAGGAGAGCTCACTCATCACGGAAACGTTATCGGCAAAGGCCGCCACATCCCGGATATAGGAGGCCTCGGAACGGTACTCGTAACTGCGCAGAAAGAGGCCCTCGCGACTGCTGTAACTCTGCGGGTCCTTGGGCGACAGATAGCTGTCGCCATTGCGGAAGAAGGAAGTGGCGCAAACCACCACTCCGCAGCTGTCGGGAGTCATGGCCTTGATGGGGAACGAGGCTATCACGGAGGGTTGGCGACTCGCGGCCAAAGCCCGGCCGATTTCCGGATCATCGCTACGCGAACGGCTGTCAATCGTGGCAATCTGCAAAAGCGAATCGGTCCGTTGAAAAACGACGTGACACGGTTGCGAAGGCTGCATCCCGACCGACGACTCCTCTCCGTCACTGACCGACAGAACCGTCACCCCCAGGAGCAGATCCCTTCCCAGCAGCGAATCGGGAATCTCGAGATAGACATCCCCATCAAGCAGATGCAGGGTGAAAAGTCCCCGCACCGTTCGGGGCGTTTCATCAGCGAACAGGCGTTCATAGGCTGTCTTCGGCGGTTCAGGAAGTTTTTTGCGCCGTTTGCCGGCCGCCGGCAGCACCTCGCACAGCAGAATCAGCAGGATCAAACCCGTTCCCAGCCATCGTATGTTGTATTTTGCTCTCATGGCGGCATCATTTCAAACAGGTTTCGATCGTATGCAACAAGGCACGATAGTGCAGTCGGGTCTGCAAATCGGGATGGTTCCGCTGCGCCTCAAGCAGGCGTCGGATGCGCAATACGCAATCGTAGGCCAATCCCTCCATCGGCGGTGCTTCATAAAAGAGCGGCAGGGGCTCTCCATATCCCGCAACGGGATTCGGGCACTCCGCCGAAGCGGGTGAAAAGAGATCACGATCCGCGCGGAATGCCGCCGGAACCTCTATCTGCCGCATGGCGGCAAGACTCTTCGAATCGCCCTCCGCGCGCAATCCAGCCACCGTACCGAGCATCTCCAGGAAGAGCCTTTGCCGCTTGATCTGCGACAGATTCAAAGCCTCACGACGCTGCGTCGGAGCCCATATCCGATCGTAAATCAACGACATGCACGCCTGTGGAGTGAAGGCGTCCCCAGCAGCCAGCGCTGCCGACAATCCCACCTTCGAGGGGGCGGCCACCACGGCCTTCATCACAGCCTCGCATACCGCATCCGCGGCCGAAGCGACCAATCCCAAATTATCCGTCACGCTCCGATCGTCGAGCCACCGCATGTCGTCGAGTTGATCCAGCAGGAACTCCAGCGCCCGCATCTGACGCTCGCGGGGAACACTGCGATAGTGTTCGACCGAATCCCCGACATGCTTCTCGTAAAGATACACGCCGCCCACATCGGCATAGACATGATTCAGATAGGTAAAGTATTGATTGACGATCCCGTTGTAAATGGCTTTACGGTAGGTGTAGTCGGGATCGTCGGATTCGGTCCAGGCATTGAGGTGGGCAAGTACGTATTTCAGATTGGCGATGCCGTATTCGGAGGCCCGAACGTGATCGTCACCCAGATCCTCGGAAAGCGAACGGGGATCAAGAAGTTCGGAGAACTGCTGCTTTCCGTAGCGCAGAGCCGGATGGGCCGACGCCTCGCGCAACCACTCCGAGGTGAGAAGATACTCCTCCTCGGGACTTTCGACAAAGAGCGGCGTATAGTTCCACTTCACCAGAAAACGGTCATAGACTCCGAAACGTGGCGGCGTCATCCGCACACCGCGTTCAAAATCACCCGGTTGTGCGACATAGTTGAAACGGGCGTAGTCCATGATCGAAAGAGTCGTCCCGGTTTGTCGGGTGAAGGAGGGGCTGCGAAGTGAATCTACGGGGATCACGGCCGAGGCTCCCATGTTGTGCATGAACCCCAGACAATGTCCAATCTCGTGCGAAAGCACATAACGCAGGGCATCGCCGATGATCTGTTGCGGGATCTGCTTCTGCCGCACGCGCGGATCGGCCGGTGAGGTCTGCACGAAAAGCCAGTTGTTGATCAGTTCGATCACATCGTGATAGAGATAAACCGAAGCACTGACAATCTGCCCGCTGCGCGGATCAGTCCACGAAGGCCCCATGGCATTCTGGATCGTCACCGGAGCATACCGTACACAGGAGTATTTGAGGTTGTCGGGATCGAATTCAGGGTCGTCCTCGGGGAAAAGCCGGGCCTGGACGGCATTGCGGAAACCGATCTCCTCGAAAAGTTCGCTCCACTGATTCACCCCCTCGAAAATATAGGGCAGCCACGTTCGGGGGAAGTTTCGATCGATGTAGAAGACAATCGGTTTGACGGGATCCACCACTTCACCACGCCGATAGGCCTCGGGATCCGACGGTTCCAGGCGCCAGCGATGAGCATACCAGACCGGACGGGCTCCCTGTGTGGTCGGGCTGTAGAGCATCTTGCCCGTAGGGAATATGGCAATACGGCTGTCGGTCAGACGAGGACGTGCAGGCAGGCTGTCAAGCAACAGGATGGAACGCGTAGCAGAAACCGTTACCGGCACATCCCGCAAACCGCGTTCAGAAATCGTCACCCGATAGTTCAGGCTGCTGCACACCGAAACATTGTCAGAGAAGGCCTTGATCCCTGTTACGTAGGATTTCTCCTTTTCGAACGTCTCCTTGCGTTTGAGACGGCCCGAAAGGGTATGTTGGCTGTATTTGTCAAGAGGAGAGAGGCGTTCATCATCACTGACGAACAGATCCGTAACATCGATGACAACAGCCGAGCTGTCGGGCGTAAAGGTCTCGATCGGAAACAGCCGATAGATGGCTCCGATGTTACTCGAAGCCAAAGCCCGCTCTATTTCAGCATGATCCGGGAGGGGGGGGGTGTGATGGCTTCGCCCGAAATTAGGCGCATGGCGATCCGGTTCTCCGCCCGAGTGAATTTAAAATGAAGCGGATCTTTCGGCATCGACCCCACGATACCATGGCCGCTGTCACTCGTAGCCGAGATGGTCGTACCGAGCAACATGTCGCGTTCGAGCAGCCGGAGCGGGATTTCGAAATAGACCCGGCCCTTCATTTCATGCAGAGTGAAGAGCCCCTGCGCCACCTGGTGTTTTTCCTTGAAAAAACGGTCGTAATCAGACAGATCCGTAGTATCACACTGTTCAGAACGGGCCTTGCGGTTTCGCTTCCCGGCAAGACCGAATGTCTGCTGGGAAGTGAAAAGCGCCAGAAAAAGCAAGCAAAGAGGCAGAATTACCCGGCGGTCAGGCTTCATTATTCGAGTGAGGTTAATAAGAGGTGTCGTTCAAGGTGTTGACAAGATCCGGAAAGACAGATCTTTTTTCCGATGTCAAAAAGCACCCATCTCTCTGTGATAACCTGACAAACCTTGACGAAGGTAGCAATAATTTCTGAAAAACAAAACGGGATAACAAAAAAAGAGTTTTCCCATCAGGAAAGGGCTGACCGAAAACAACTTGAAAATCGGCTTTGTCAGACGGAGAGAATGAGGCTCAAACAGCCCTCGGCTCATCGCAAGACAAATGGCGGGCGAGCCAGAAAAAAAGCACGAAAGAGGAGTTTTCCTTCCCCTTTCGTGCTTTCAGAACGTTATGCAGGACGTCTGTTTTCCGTGTCAGGCGGTTGTTCCGCCGTCACGATTTCACAATCTTCAGTTTTCAGGCCTCATGCCGGATTCTCCTTCCTCTTTCCTTACTCTCTGACTATCTCTTAACAGTCACTCTTACCTCAACCGCCACTCTTCTCATGCTCCTCAACAGGCCCCGGCATCCAACGCAAACCAAGGATTACTCCTCGTCGGGCTCCTTCATCGTGTGGTAAACGTTTACCACGTCATCGTCCTCCTCAAGGCGCTCGACGAGTTTCTCAACCGACTCGCGTCCCTCGGCGTCCAACTCCTTCGTATCGGTCGGAATGCGGACCGATTCGCCCGATACGATCTCGAAGCCCTTGTCATCGAGCCACTTCTGGATGGCTCCGAACGACTCGTAGGGGGCATAGACCGTGATGCCGTCCTCCTCGGGGTAGAACTCGTCCACACCCAGGTCGATCATCTCCAGTTCCAGCTCCTCGGGATCAGCCTCCGCAGCCTTGAACTTGAAAACGCATTTATGTTCGAAGAGGAAGCCCACGGATCCGCTGTTGCCCAGCGTACCGCCGCATTTATTGAAATGCATGCGGATATTGGCCACCGTACGGTTGGTATTGTCCGTGGCGGTCTCCACCAGGAAGGCGATGCCGTGAGGGCCGTATCCCTCGTAGATCACCTCCTTGTAGTCGGCGGCATCCTTCTCCGTAGCCCGTTTGATCGCACGCTCGATATTCTCCTTGGGCATGTTCTCGGCCTTGGCGTTCTGGATCAGAATGCGCAGGCGCGTATTGCCCGAAGGATCCGCTCCCGCAGCCTTCACGGCGATTTCGATCTCCTTACCCAGTTTGGTGAAGGTGCGGGCCATGTGCCCCCAACGCTTCAACTTCCGCGCTTTGCGGTATTCAAAGGCTCTTCCCATAGATATCGATTTTTTTCGGATTTTTTTCTTACAGAGTGCAAAGGTATAAAATTCAGAAAAAAAAAGGAAGAGACGATAAAAATATTCCGCACGATTCTCTCTCCGGGGGCAGAGATTCTCCCGAGAATTGCCTATTTTTGCAGCGGATTGTCCGCACAAGCGGCCCGCGGAGTTCCCCGGGAACACCCTCCGGAAGCGACGCTCCGCAAAAACGAAAAATCGGAAAAACAACATAATCATGGAGATCAAAAGCCGTTTCGACCATTTCAACGTCAATGTCACCAATCTGGACCGCAGTCTGAAATTCTACGACGAAGCCCTGGGGCTCAAGGAGATCAGCCGTATGAAGGCGGCCGACGGGTCCTATGAGATCGTCTTCGTGGGAGACGGAGTGTCGCCCTTCAAGCTCGAACTCACCTGGCTGCGCGACCATGCCGCAACCCCCTACGAATTGGGTGACAACGAAAGTCACCTCTGCATGCGGGTGGCCGGCGACTACGACGCCGTGCGTGAATACCACCGTGCAATGGGCTGCCTCTGCTTCGAGAACCACGAGATGGGGCTCTATTTCATCAACGATCCCGATGACTACTGGATCGAAATCCTTCCACTCGAAAAATAGTCCGACCATGCAGAACGATAAAGAGAAGAAAAACACCCCTCTGCAGGAAGAGGTCGCCCGGGCCGTAGCCATTCTGCGCGAAGGGGGCATCATCCTCTACCCCACCGATACGGTCTGGGGGATCGGCTGCGACGCTACGAACGCCGAAGCCGTCGACCGGATCTACCGGCTCAAACGCAGCGAAAACAAAAAGTCGATGCTCGTACTGTGCGCCTCGGCCGACATGGTGGTACGCTATGTCAACCGGGCCCCCGGCCTCGCCTTCGAGGTGATGGAGATGGCCACTACACCCCTGACGGCCATTCTCCCGGGCGCCGCAGGCGTCGCGGCGAATCTCATCCCCGACGAAGGGACGCTCGGCGTCCGGATTCCCGACCACGAATTCTGCCAACGCATGCTGCGTGCCCTGGGACGTCCCGTGGTCTCGACCTCGGCCAACATCTCCGGAGAGCCGACGGCCGTCGGACTGCAGGACGTCGCCCGCGAGATCATCGACGGCGTGGACTTCGTCGTCAATCCCCGTTTCGAAGGGAAACCCACCCGCAAAGCCTCCTCGATCATCGCATTCGGCGAGGGCGGCGAGGTCAAAATCATCCGCGAGTAAGATGGCACGGACACTCGTAACCCCCATCCAGAAGCGATTTTCGGATATCGACCCCTTCCAGCACGTGAACAACGTCTCGCAGCAGATGTATTTCGATGTCGGGAAGATGGAGTACTATAATCAAATGCTCGGTGGCGCCGGAGCCCTGCTGGGCGACCTGCGCATCGTCACCGTCTCGACCTCGACCTCCTATATGGGCCAGGTGCGCATGACCGACCCGGTGCGCATCACCACCACCTGCGAACGAATCGGAACGAAGAGTCTGACCCTTTATCAACAGCTGCTCGTCGGTGACGAGGTGCGCAGCGAGAGCCGTTCGGTGATGGTCGTCTTCGACTTCCCGAATCAATGCAGCCGACCCGTTCCCGACGAGTGGCGCGAGCGGCTTTTGGCCGAATAGTGCGGCAGGCGGCCATCGCTGCGCAACGGCGGCAATCCATCCCGTAAAGATCCCGGGAAAGTCGCCCCGGAACCGAAGGTCGCAGCCGCAGAAGCCGAGGAGCGCCGAGCCGGGGAGTCGGTCGGCGTTCCGCCCGTTTTTTTGCCGAACATCCGGTGCAGGCCGTGCCGCAGGCTGTAACGGTAGCCCGCGGCCACGAGAATCACACCCGTGAAGATAAAGCCCGCAGCCGTAAGGTTCACGGCGTTGAAGTGCGCCTGCCCGCGCGTGACGGCCAGCAGACCGGCAATCAGCGGCTGGATATAGCGGTAGAGCGCCGTATGGACCGACGTAAGCTTCTCCGTGCCACGATAGAGCAGATACATCGGCAGCACGGTCCCCAGGATCAGAATATAGGCCAGTTCGGCCTGAGCCGGGAGTGGGAGCTGCAAAAAATCCGTATGGGAGATGTCGCGCCAGAAAAACGGCGCCGTCACCGCCAGTCCGATGATATAGTACCAGCCCATCACCACCAACGTTCCGTAGCGCTCCAGCTGCGGTTTGATCAACACCGTATTGGCAGCGATGGCTCCGACGGCCAGCAATACAAGAAGATTCCCTTCGGCGCGGCTTCCCCGGGTAAGGTCGAAACCCTCGTTGAAGAGCAGAATCCCCGCACCGATCAGTGAGGCCACGACCCCGGCGAGCCGCCCCGGCAGGTAGCGGTGCGGATGCAGCAGGTGATCGAGAATCAGCGTGAAGGCCGGGCCAAGTGTCGCAATGACCGAAGCGTCGATCGGCGTCGTACAGGAGGAGCCCCACAGCAGCAGATACATCCACCCGTAGACAACCAACAGCGTGACAAGCAGGATCTGCCCCGCATCGCGCCGCGTGATGCGGTAGGAACAACGCGAAAACAGTGCGAAAGGGATGAAAAACAGCGCCGCCGAAAGCACCTGCAGCATGAAGATCTGGCGGAAATCCAACCAGTTGCGCGTCAGAGAGACATAAAACGAGAAGTTCGCGCCGAAGAAGAGGTTGGCGAAAATCAGATCGAGATGATAATGCGTTTTTTCCACAATGACACTCTCCGGCAATTTTCGCACCGAAACAAATTTTGGCTATCTTTGCCCCCGGATTCGGCCTCCACAGCCCGGAGCCTTCTGCAGGAACTCCCCGGCGCCATACACAGCCGTCCGAACCCTTCGTTGAAGATGGACAAAGGAAAACTCAAAGGTCATGCGGCCCTCTGGGTCGCCAACATCATCTGGGGCCTCAACGCCCCGATCGGCAAGAGCGTTCTCGTCTCGGCGGCAAACCCCGGGGGCGTGAGCCCCTTCGCCATGAGCGTCTACCGCATGGTCGGAGCCGCCCTGCTCTTCTGGACCGCCTCGCTCTTCCTGCCCCGGGAGCGGGTTACACGACGCGACATCGGACTGCTCTTCTTCGCCTCGCTCTTCGGCATCCAGCTCAACCAGATGCTGTTTCTCTGGGGGCTGTCGCTCACCTCACCCATCGACACCTCGATCATCGCCACGATCGTTCCCGTACTGACGATGGTGCTGGCCACGCTGTTCCTGCGCGAGCCCATCACCTGGCTCAAGGCCGGCGGCGTATTCCTCGGATGCGCCGGAGCCGTGCTTCTGATCCTCGTCAGCCAGCACGGAACGGGACACACCTCGAGCGTCAAGGGCGACATTCTCTGCATCGTCAGCGCCATCAGCTACGCCACCTACCTCACGGCCTTCCGCGACGTCATCGTCCGCTACTCGCCCGTGACGGTCATGAAGTGGATGTTCCTCTTCGCCGCCATCGTCGCCGTGGGGATCTACTACCGCCCGCTCGTCGACGTCGACTACGCTTCGCTCACGCCCCGCACGTGGGGCGGCATCGTCTTCGTGGTCGTGGGCGCCACGTTCCTCTCCTACCTGATGGTCCCCATTGCACAGCGTTATCTGCGACCGACGGTCGTCTCGATGTACAACTATGTCCAGCCGCTCGTCGCCGTGCTCTTCACCGTGGCCATCGGGCTCGACACCTTCGGGCCCACGAAGGGATTCGCCGCCCTCTGCGTTTTCGTCGGCGTATGGCTTGTCACCAAGTCGAAATCCCGGGCCCAACTCGAAGCCGAAAAGGCGCAAAAAGAGGCCTCCGAAAGCAAACCGTCACAGGCCAAAGAGTAAATCCGGGAAGGGCGAGACAACACAAAACAGGGTGGAACCCGATTGGGCTCCACCCTGTTTTCGTATCCATTGTCCGGTTCGGGACGCCTTCTGCTTTTGTCCGATCCGGTGATCACGCCTTCTGCTTTTTCCCGATCCAGCGATTACACTTCCCGGCTTTTGTCCGGTCCGGCGATCACGCCTCCCGCTTTTCGAGTCCCCGCTCGGCCGCCAGACGCTCCATCAGGGCGTAAGCCGCCTCGTATTCGTTCGGGATCTCACCGTCGAGAATGGCATTTTTGATCACCTCCTTGATCTCGCCGATCACCCGGCAGGGGCCGATACCGTAGGTCTCCATGATGATCTCCCCCGTGATCGGAGGCTGGAAGTTCCGGATCCGGTCGCGCTCCTCCAGGTCCTTCATCTTGCGCCGCACCAGCTCGAAATTGGCCAGGTAACGCTTCACCTTGGCATCGATTCCCGAGGTGATGTCCGCCTCGCACAAGGTCATCAGCGCCTCCACGTCGTCACCCGCCTCGAACAACAGCCGTCGCACGGCGGAGTCCGTCACCAGATCCTCCGAGAGGATGATCGGGCGCAGGTGGAGGAAAACCAGCTTCTGCACGAACCTCATGTGTTCGTTCAGCGGCAGTTTCAGCTGCCGGAAGATCGTCGGCACCATCTTCGAACCCACCACCTCATGTCCGTGGAAAGTCCATCCCACACGCGGATCGTAGGCCTTGGTCTGCGGTTTGCCGATGTCGTGCAGGATGGCCGCCCAGCGCAGCCACAGGTCGTCCGAACGCCGAGCCACGTTGTCCAACACCTTCAACGTATGGATGAAATTGTCCTTGTGGGCGTGTTTGCCGCGACGCTCGACCCCCTTGAGGTTGTGCAGCTCCGGGAAGATCAGCTTCAGAAGCCCCGTCATCTCCAGCAGTTCGAAACCCATCGACGGAACGGGTGACAGGACGATTTTGTTCAGCTCCACGGCAATCCGTTCGCGCGAGACGATCCGGATGCGTTCGGCATTGCGGCTGATGGCATCGAAGGTCTCCTCCTCGATCGTGAAGCCCAGCTGCGCCGCAAAGCGCACGGCACGCATCATCCGCAGCGGATCATCCGAAAAGGTGACGTCCGGATCGCACGGCGTACGGATGATGCAATCCTCCAGGTCCGACATGCCGTCGAAGGGATCGACCAGTTCGCCGAACGTATCCCCGTTGAGCGACCACGCCATGGCATTGATCGTGAAGTCGCGCCGCCGCTGGTCATCCTCGAGCGTTCCGGGTTCGACCTCGGGTTTGCGCGAATCGCGCCGGTAAGACTCCTTGCGTGCCCCCACGAACTCCACCTCGATGCCGCGGGCCCGGACCATCGCCGTGCCGAAGGTCTTGAAGACCGAGACCTTCGTCCTCAGTTCGCGTCCCAGGGCCTCGGCCAGCGCAATGCCGCTCCCCACAACCACCACGTCGATGTCCGTCGACGGACGCCGCAGGTAGTGGTCCCGGACGTAGCCTCCGACGACGAAAGCCCGCACACCCTGCTCGTCGGCAAGGCGCGAAATCTGTCTGAATATCGGATTCGAAAGCCCCACGCAGCTATTTCACATGGATTTTGATCGCATCCCGCCACACCAGATAACCCGGTCCCATCAGATGCAATCCGTCGTTCGTATAGCGGATATCGAGCTTCCCTTCGTCGTCGGCCAGCGCCCCCCACACGTCGAGGTACGTCACCCCCTTCTCGACGCACAGCGCCTCGAGCAGTTTGTTCGTCGGAACGATCAGGTGTGCATGCTCGTAATGGCTGCGGTATTTCGAGAAGTCCTTGCCATTGACCGGAAGGATGCTCTGCACGTAGATTTTCGTCCACTTCGACTCCGTCTGGAAACGGTCGATCAGCCGGGCGACGTTGTGCACGATCTCCTCGGGCGAGATCCCCGCCGCCAGGTCGTTCGTTCCGATCATCAGAAAGAGTTTCTTGGGATGTGCCGCAATGATCGAATCGAGGCGGTCGAGCAACCACCCCGAACGGTCGGCACTGATGCCGCGGTTCTTCACATGGCGGTTCTGGAACAGTTCGGCCCATTCGCAGCCGTCGGTAATCGAATTACCCAGAAAAACAATGTCACTCGAATGCAACGGCAACACATCGAAAAGGCTTCTCCGCTGGTAATGATACTCTCCCTGGGCGAAGGCCGCGCCCGCGACGAACAGAGCCGCGGCAAAAATCAGCAGTCGTTTCATCCTCGTACGTTTTTAAGTTCGCGGAGATAGAGCCCCACGGTATTCTCCAGACCATAATAAAGCGCATCGCTGATCAGCGCATGACCGATCGAGACCTCGTCGGTCCATGCGATGTGCTCCACATAATAACGCAGGTTCTCCAGCGACAGATCGTGGCCGGCATTCAGTCCGAGGCCCTGACGACGCGCCTCCTCGGCCGCCGAGACATAAGGAGCAATGGCCTGTTCGGGATCCTGCGCATACTCCCGGGCATAGGCTTCGGTGTAGAGCTCCACCCGGTCGGCACCGCACGCCTTCGCTCCCGCGACCATCTCCCGCCGGGGGTCGACGAAAATCGAAACCCGGATACCCCGTTCGTGGAAACGTCGCGTCACGTCGGTCAGGAAGTCGCGGTGGCTCAGCGTATCCCAGCCGGCATTCGACGTGATGGCGTCGTGGGCATCCGGGACCAGCGTCACCTGTGCCGGAGCGGTCTCCAGCACCAGATCGATGAACGACGGAATGGGATTTCCTTCGACGTTGAGCTCCGTCGTGAGTTCCCGTTTGAGGTTACGCACGTCGTCGTAGCGGATGTGCCGCCCGTCGGGCCGCGGGTGCACCGTGATGCCGTCGGCTCCGTAGCGCTCGATATTCCGCGCCGCGAGCAGTACATCCGGAAGATTTCCACCCCGGGAGTTCCGGATCACGGCGATCTTATTGATGTTTACACTCAACTTTGTCATAAAATTCCCTATATTTGCATCGACATGCCGGAAGTCGGGACACCGATGGCGTTGCCGAGGTCGGTCTGCGGGCCTCTCCGGCGTGGTAAAGTTACGTATTTTTTCGAAACTCCGCCGATGAAAATCATACTTTTTTCCCGACCCCTGGTCGCCCACACCGCCGAGGAGATCCGGCAGCTCTTCGATGCCATACGCCTCTTCGGCTTCGATTTTGCCGTCAACGAGGAGTTTGCGCCCCGGGTCGAACAGGCGCTCGGGACGGCTCTTCCCCCGGAAAAGATCTACCGCCAGCACGTCGGGAAACAGCCCGACGGCACCGTCATGATCTGCTACGGCGGTGACGGAACCCTGCTCGAGGGCGTTCACCGCCTCTGCGGAGCCCCGATCCCCGTCATGGGGATCAACGCCGGGCACCTCGGGTTCCTGACCAGCGCCCCCAATGCCGGCTTCGACCTCCTGTTCAAAGGCATCGCCGAAGGAAAGCTGCGCACCGAGCCCCGTTCGCAGCTCCATGTCGAGGGTGATTTCTCGCGACAACCCGATTCCCAGCTCGCGCTCAACGAGTTCACTGTCCAGCGTCACGGCGCCGGAATGATCTCCGTGGAGACCTTCGTCGACGGACAGATGGTCGCCACCTACCACGGCGACGGCGTCATCGTCTCCACCCCCACCGGTTCGACGGCCTATTCGCTCAGCGCCGGAGGCCCCGTCGTGGCTCCGACGTGCCACTGTCTGATCATCTCGCCCCTGGCGCCCCACAACCTCACGATGCGTCCCGTCGTGATCCCCGATTCGGGAGTCATCACGCTCCACGTCCACGCCCGACGCTCCGAGGCCTTCGTCACCCTCGACAACCGGAACTACCCCGTCTCTCACGGTGCCACCTTCACGATCCGACGGGCCGAACAGACGATTTTTCTCGCCGTACCGCACAATATATCCTTTTACGACACGTTACGGGATAAGATGATGTGGGGAATCGACATCCGCAGTTAACTCCGATGAATCATTTATCGGATTTTTCCACCAGTTAACAGATTTTTTCCCTATATTTGTGCCCTACTATGAGCGAGCAGAAACGCATACCGCAACACGTCGCCATCATCATGGACGGAAACGGCCGTTGGGCCGAGTTGCGCGGAAAGGAGCGTTGCGAAGGCCATGCGGCCGGGGTGGAACCCGTACGCGCTTCGCTGCGGGCCGCCGTGCGGCACGGCGTGAAGTTCCTGACGCTCTATGCCTTCTCCACCGAAAACTGGGGACGCCCCGCCGCCGAAGTCGACGCCCTGATGGAACTCTTCTGCCAGTGCGTGGTCAACGAGGCCCCGGAACTCATCCGGCAGGGGGTGCGCGTCTGCATGATCGGGGAGCGGAGCCGATTCTCCGAGAAGGTCCAAAAGGCGCTCTCCGAAATCGAACGCCAGACCGCTTCGGGAGAGACCCTTACCCTCATTCTGGCTCTGAACTACTCCTCGCGCAGCGAAATAACCCGGGCCGTGCAGCGCATTGCGCACCGGGTCGCCACCGGAGAACTCGCCCCGGAGCAGATCTGCGAAGAGACCCTTTCGCAGGCCCTCGACACCGCCCCCTGGCCCGATCCCGACCTGATCGTCCGGACCAGCGGCGAACAACGCCTGAGCAATTTCCTCCTCTGGCAGGCATCCTATGCCGAACTATGGTTCCCCGAGGTGCTGTGGCCCGATTTCACCGAAAAGGAGTTCGACCGGGCCATTGAAGAGTACGCCCGGCGCGACCGTCGTTTCGGACTGGTGAAGGGTAAATGAGGTGCAAGCAAATTAATCAGCCGACAATAGACAATAATAGATGAATCAGTCAGGTAAGATATTCACGGCAGCGGTCCTTTTCATGCTTTGCTGCGCGAATATGTTCGCCCAGGAGCAGAAGCCTCAGGAGCAAACCCCGCAGGACTCCACTCAAACCCAGGAACCTGTCTTCTCCGAGAATGCTCCGATGTTCAAAGGCACGGACGAGCCCAAACTCTACTACATCCGCAAGATCAACGTCCACGGAGTCAAATACCTCAATCCCGACGTGCTCAAGTCCTCGGCAGGTCTGATCGAGGGGGATTCGATCTATCTGCCCAGCAACTTCATAGCCAACGCCATCACGCGGTTCTGGAGCCAGCGCTTCTTCTCCGACGTGAAGATCGGCGCCGAGATCGAAGGTGACAGCCTCGATCTGCAGGTCTTCCTCAAGGAGCGTCCCCGGGTCTACAACTGGGCATTCGAAGGAATCACCAAGGGCAAGCAGAAGGACCTGCTCGAAAAGCTCAAGCTCAAACGAGGCAGCGAGCTCTCCGATTACGTCATCGACAAGAACAAGAAACTCATCCGTGACTACTGGGCCGAAAAGGGATTCCGCAACGCCGAAGTCAACGTACGCATCGACAACGACTCGATGCGCCCCGGACAGGCCGTGAACGTCACCTTCCTGATCGACCGCAAGGAGAAGGTCAAGATCGGAAAGATCGACTTCATCGGGAATACCCAGTTCACGGACAAACGTCTGCGCCGGACCTTCAAGAAGACCCACCAGAAGTCGATCAACATCTTCCAGGGTGCCAAGCTCAACGAAGCGGACTATGAAACCGACAAGGAGCTGCTCATCGACTTCTACAATTCGAAGGGTTTCCGCAACGCCAACATCCTGCGCGACTCGATCTATCCGATCTCCGAAAACCGAATCGGCATCAACCTGGAGGTCTCCGAAGGAAACAAATACTACATCCGCAACGTCTCGTGGGTCGGAAACTCCGTCTACGAAACCGACGCCCTGCAACGCATGTTCGGCGTCAAGAAGGGCGACACCTACGACAAGAAGACCATGCAGAAACGTCTCGGTATCGGCAAGGAGACCGATCCCGAAGCCATGTCGGTCTCGTCGCTTTACCAGAACGAGGGATACCTCATGTCGCAGATCGAACCGGCCGAAACGATCATCGGTCCCGACTCGATCGACATCGAGGTCAAGGTCTTCGAAGGCAAGCAGTTCACGATCAACAACGTCGGCATTTCGGGAAACCAGCGCGTCGACGACGAGGTGATCCGCCGCGAACTCTATACCCGTCCGGGCGAGTTGTACAACCGCTCGCTGCTCATGCAGACCATCCGTACGCTGGGCTCCATGGGACACTTCAACCCCGAGGCCATCATGCCCGACATCAAACCCGTCTCGAACGAACTGGTCGACATCAACTGGCCCCTCGAAGAACAGGCCTCCGACCAATTCAACATTGCCGGAGGTTGGGGTTCGGGAACCTTCGTGGGATCGGTCGGTATCACGTTGAACAACCTGTCGGTCAAGAATTTCTTCAAGAAGGGCGCATGGCGTCCCTATCCCATGGGACAGAACCAGCGGCTGTCGGTTTCGGCTCAAACCAACGGTACCTATTACAAGGCCCTCGCAATGAGTTTCACCGACCCCTGGCTCGGCGGCAAGAAACCCAATTCGTTCACCTTCTCGGCCCACATCTCCGAACAGAACAACGCCTATTACGTTTGGCAGACCGCCACGCAATACTTCCGGACATACGGTGTAGCCGCCGGTCTGGGAAAACGCCTCAACTGGCCCGACCCCTACTTCACCTTCTACGCCGAGGCCAGCTATGAACGCTACAACCTCAAGAACTGGACAGGTTTCGTCGTCGAAAACGGAAACTCGAACCTTCTCTCGCTGAAGCTCGTCTTCGCCCGCAACTCCGTCGACCAGCCCATCTACCCGCGCCGCGGCTCGGAGTTCAGCGCCTCGGTCCAGGCTACGCTCCCCTACTCGCTCTGGGACGGAAAGGACTACTCCGACCAGTCGATGAGTGATCAGGACCGCTACCGCTGGATCGAATTCCACAAGTGGCAGTTCAAGGCCCAGTGGTTCCAGGGCTTCCTCAGCAATTCGAACCTGGTGCTGATGCTCAAGGCCGAAATGGGATACCTCGGCAGCTACAACAAAAACAAGGTCTCGCCGTTCCAGCGTTTCGAGGTCGGAGGTGACGGCATGTCCGGATACAATATCTACGGTATCGACATCATCGCCATGCGCGGTTACGAGGACGGCGCCCTCGACCCCTCGAACTACTATTCGCGCGGCTACAACAAGTATACCGCCGAGTTGCGCTATCCCGTCATCCTCAAGCCCTCGTCGCAGATCTACGTCCTGGGATTCCTCGAAGGCGGTAATGCCTTCGACTCCTGGAAGGAGTTCTCGCCCTTCAAGATCAAACGATCGGCCGGTTTCGGCGTACGCCTCTATCTGCCCGTGGTCGGCATGCTCGGTATCGACTGGGGCTACGGATTCGATCCCCCCGCCAACTCCACGACAAAGAGCGGCAGCCAGTTCCACTTCGTGCTCGGACAGCAGTTCTAATTTGAGACGGATGGCAATAAATTTGAAAGAATCGAGTTATATGTATGACAAACATTCCGGAATTCCGGATTCGATCACTTAAAATTTCAAATTATGAAACGGCTGATTCTCATAGTTGCAGTTCTGCTTTCGGCGGGTGCCGTCTCGGCACAGAATTACATAATCGTCAACAGCGAAAAGATCTTCAAATCCGTCGACGCCTACAACAACGCCATTGAAACGCTCGATTCACTGGCCAAACAGTATCAAAGCCAGGTGGATGCCCGCTTCGCCGAGGTCGAGAGCCTCTACAACACCTACCAGTACCAGAAGGCTTCGCTTTCGTCGTCGACCCGCCAGGCCCGGGAGAACGAGATCCTCGCCAAGGAGAAGGAGGCTCAGCAATATCAGGAGAGTCTCTTCGGACAGGAGGGCACGCTGATGAAAAAACGGCTCGAGATGATCACCCCGATCCAGAAGGAGATCTTTGCCAAGATCGAGACCTACGCCAAGGAGGTCGGAGCCGATCTGGTGCTCGATTCGTCGAACAATCCCACGCTCCTCTATAACAACCCCTCGGTGGAGCGTACACAGCAGATCATCGACCTGCTGAAACAGAAATAACCGACATCAAACATTAACGCATACATTTATGAAAACAGCTATCAAATTAACCCTTGCAGTCACGCTGTTGATGGGATCCACGTCGCTCTTCGCACAGAAATTCGGACGCATCAACACCCAGGAGATCATCATGTCGATGCCCGAAACCAAGACCATGCAGACCAACATGGAGGCATACGCCAAGGAGCTTCAGGACAATATCGAAACGATGAACGTCGAGTTCAACACCAAGCTGCAGGATTTCCAGAAGAACTACAACACCCTCAACGACATGGCCAAGGAGATGAAGGAGAAGGATCTGAGCGATCTGCAGAACCGTATCCGCGAGTTCCAGGAGCGTGCCCAGCAGGAGTACCAGAAGAAACAAAACGAGTTGCTCGCCCCGATCATCGAAAAGGCAAAGGGCGCCATCGACAAGATCTCGGCCGCAGGAGGCTATCTGGTCGTATTCGACACCTCGACGGGTTCGCTGGCCTACTTCGACGAGACCAATCTGACGGATATTGCTCCCGAAGTGAGAAAGGAGCTCGGAATCACCGAAACTCCCGCCGCAACAACTCCGGCTCCCGCCGCCGAATAGTGTGATCTGACATACAACGGACACCATACACGCCGATCCCATATGGATCGGCGTTTGTTTTGCCGTCAATCTCCGCAAAAAACAGAACTCTTCCTCGATATGGTGTTTGGATTGTTCAATAAGTCCGCATAAAAGACTATTTAGCACAGTCTTCCGTTATAAACGTATACGATTTGACCCGACAAAAGCTAATTTTGAAGAAATCATGAACAAAGAGATCTCGGAAGCTGCGATCAACCACATCACCCTCCAGGAACTGATCACCATGTCCGGCGGCGAGACCCGCCCGGGATTGACGGGCGAATGCATCGCCGCCAGTACGGAATCCCGCCTGCAGGCATTCCGTTTCCCGTGCCGTATCAATGCCTTCATCATCGGAGTGGGGACCGAAGGCGAAACCTCCGGACTGCTCAATCTTCAGGAGTTCAAAATCAAAAAAGATACGATGTTCATCTTCGCTCCGAACAGCATTCTGCAGGCACAATCGGGCGAAGGGGCAAAGGTACATATCATGGCCGTGTCGACCGACTTCATGAAACGCATCAATATCGACACGAAACATCTGTTGCCTCTGCTGTTGCAGTTCACGAACGACCCGTGCATGGATATCTCACACAACGAGTGCCAGGCGCTGCGCCACTTCATCTCGCTGGTCGAGCAGGAGCTCAAAGGTCCCGAGAGTGACTTTTCAGCCGAGATCATCGGCGGAATAATCGCCGGAACGATCTACAAAGTCGGCGAGATCCTGCAACACTATCTGGCCGAACATCCCGAACTGGGGAATCCGGCACAAAGCCGCGCTCATGAATATTTCCGACAATTTACCCGCCTGCTGAACGAACACTACAAACGGGAACGCAGCGTGGGATTCTACGCCCGCCAGCTCTGCATCACGCCCAAATACCTCACCACGCTGATCAAACGCATCAGCGGGAAATCCGTATCGGAGTGGATCGACAACTATGTGATCCTCGAGGCCAAGACGCTGCTCAAATACTCGAACATGAGCGTGCAGGAGATCGCCTACCATCTGAACTTCCCGAACCAGTCGTTCTTCGGGAGCTATTTCAAACGCAATACCGGCATGTCCCCTTCGCAATACAAGGCCGAGCAGTAACGGGAGAAATGACGGAATCGGACGGAAAAGGGAGCGCCGACGGGCCACAAGCGGCAGAAATGATTATGCTTGAGGCCGATTTTTACAGGCGGGCGATGGTTTAATCGCCCGCTTTTTGTACCTTGTAGCGAAATTCCGTACCAAGAATCCGATCGTGCGCAAAATTCTCAAATATACATGCTGGGTATTATTGGCCCTGGTCGTACTTCTGTTTGCGGCCATAGCCTTGCTCTACGTACCTGCCGTACAGGAGTTCGCCAGCCGCAAAGCCGCAGGACCTCTCTCGAAGGCACTCGGCATGGAGCTCTCCGTAGGACGGCTCCGACTCGGATTTCCGTTGCGGCTTACGATCGAGGAGATCCGGCTGGTCGATGCCGCAGACACGCTTCTCGACTGCGGACGATTTGCCGTGGAGATCGATCCCTGGCCCCTGCTCCGACGAAGGGCGGTTGTCCGCACACTCGGTCTCGAACGGCTGAAGGCCTCCTACCGGGACTCCTCAACGGGATTCGGGATGCGGATTGCGGCCCAACGCTTCAGTCTGGAACAGGCCCGGGCCGACCTGCGGCACGAAACGGCCTCGATCGGGCGGATTGCTCTTGACAGTGCGGCGATCCGCCTTCGGACGGGAAACGACAGCCAGCCCGAACAGCCGGATACAACGGCCCCGCTGCGGTGGCAGATCGGGCTTGATCGGCTGTCGATCCGCCACACGACCTTTGACATGGAGACGGGCGATGCGGAGTTGTCGGTCGCATTGGATGACGGTGAGGCGGAGCGCTGCCGGGTACGGCTCAACAGCCAACAGGTCGATGTCGCACGCGTCCGGCTTGACGGGGGCGACTATGCCTATCTGACAGCACCGAAGAGTTCGACAGCCGGGAATGCGGAACAGACGGCGGAAAGCTCGATCGAGCCGAAGCCGGCCGAAAAGATTGCCGCGACATCGGGGACAATGCGGACGCCGGACGAGGAATCGGAGGGTCATCCAACCACGGAGCCCTGGACCGTGCAGGTTACAAGTCTGATTCTGGCAGACAACCGACTGACATACGCCGAGTCGGGGCACTCCCCCGCGAAAGGGCTGGATCCGGCCTGTATCCGACTTTCGGGAGTGGCATTGGAAGTCGATTCACTCTACAACCGGGGCGGTGACATAGCCCTGCAACTCCGCCAACTGGCCTTTACCGAACGGTGCGGACTCTCCGTCGAACGGACGGCGGGACGTTTCACGATGGATGCCGAAGGGATCGAACTCGCGGGGTTCGAACTGGCTACGGCCGATTCGCGGATCACGGCCGATCTGGCAGCCGGTGCGGGAATCACACGCATGGAGCCCGCCACCCCGTTGACGGCCGGAATACGCGCCGAAATCGCCACGAATGATATGGGAAAGCTCTATCCGAAGGTGCTTCCCGCAGTGCTCCGCAACCGGATGATTGAACTGGATCTTTCGGCAGACGGAAGTCTTGATGACCTCGAAAAGATCGGGGTCAGGATCGCTTCACCGGGACATCTGCTGCTGACCGTGGACGGAAAGGCCCGGTATCCGCTCGATCCGAAGCGATTGACGGCCTCGGCCCGGTTCCGCGGCTCACTGCGCAACGGAGACTTTCTGCTGGAGATGCTGCCCGACACGGCGCTGCGCCGGCGGGTAGCCCTTCCCGGACGAATCGGGCTCGAAGGCTCGGCGCGGGTGGCCAGGGAGACTTACGGATTGACCTCGGCGCTGACGGCCGATAAGGGCCGTATCGGGATCGACGGACGGTTCGAGGCCCGACAGCAACGCTACGATGCCACGATCCGTTGCGACAGTTTCCCGGTGGGAAGTTTTTTACCGGCGGATTCGCTCGGAAGGCTGGGGCTGCTGCTGAACGCCCGGGGTGAGGGATTTGATCCGTTCGATGCGACGACGCAAGGTCAGGTCCGGATGGAGATCGGACAGGCCGAGTACCGGGGGCACGATTTCGGCGGAATCTCGGTGGAGGCCGATCTCGCAGAACACCAGTTCACGGGGCATATCGAGGATCGCGACTCGGCTTTGCGGATAGACCTTGGCATGGAGGGACAGCTGACCCGGGAACGGCAGCAGGCCCGGTTGTCGGGACGCATCGGATGGTTCGATCTGCAGACGTTGGGATTCGTCCAGAAGCCCATCGGCGGAGTCTTCGACCTCCAGGCCGAAGCTTCGGCAACCTCGACGGGAGATTACACGGCCCGCATCGCACTGGACAGCATCCGCATCCGGGACGGAGCCCGGATCGAAGCGATTCGCCCGACGTCACTGGAGTTCGAGACCGATTCCGCAGCCACCCGGGCCGGAATCCAATCGGGCGACCTGCAACTGCACTTCTTCTCGCCCGAGGCGCTCGACCGTCTGAAAGCGGCACTGCCCCGCACCCTCGAGGAGCTGGAGCGACAAATCCGCATGCAGCAGCTCGACATGGACTCGCTGAAACCCGTCCTACCCGATTTCGCGCTGCGGTTTACGGCCGGACAAAACAACATCTTGAACAACTTCCTGCGGACGAAACGCACGGCGTTCCGAGGTCTGGAGATGCGCGGGGCGAACTGCGATTCGTTGCCGATGAGCGTCGGACTGCGGGTCGAGGGACTCACGACGGAGGGTCTCCGCCTCGACACGGTGGAGATGTCGCTTCGCCAGGAGGGGCCCCGCATGCATTATGCCCTGCGGATGGCCAACGCTCCGGGGAATCTGGACCACATCGCCGCAGCAGGCCTGTACGGAGCGCTGTTCCGCAATACCGCCTCGATGCACCTCTACCAACGGGACCGCAGCGGCCGCGAAGGTCTCCGCTCGGGTATCGACCTCGCGTGGAGCGACTCGCTCATCCGGCTGAGCCTCGAGCCCGATCCGCAGTTCGGATTCGAGCCATGGACCGTGAATCCCGGCAACTACCTTGTCTACCGCTTCGACCGCCGGTTGCGTGCCGATCTCGATCTGACCCGCGGCACCCAACGATTCGCCCTGCACAGTCTGCCCGAGGAGAGACGCATGGAGGGAGTCCGGCTCGAAATGGCCGGACTGGGAATCGGCACGATCCTGGAGCTGCTGCCCTCGGCACCACCGCTCGACGGTATGCTGGGTGCCAACCTCGCATTGGGGATGGGAACCGATACGCTGGCCATGCGGGGTGAGATTTCGGTCGGCGGGCTCTCCTACGAACGGCAGCTTTTCGGAGACGTTGCCCTCCGGGCCCGTTATGCACAAGGGGCCGGGCAGGCTGCCGACGTACGTCTGGCCCTCGATTCGCTCGAGGTGCTGACCGCCGACGTCTCGTACGACAAAAGAGCCGAAATACCGCTCGATGCACGGATCGACCTCCCCGGCTTGCCGTTGCAACGCCTCAACGTCTTCCTTCCCGAGGAGATGCTGCGTCTGTCGGGCGTACTCTCCGGAAAGATCCGCGCCGCCGGCACGACCGCTCAGCCCCATCTCAACGGAGGAGTACACTTTGCCGGGACCACGCTTCGCGTCCCGATGATCGGCACGTCGTTCCGCCTTGCGGAGGATACGATCCGTTTCGACGACAGCCATCTGCGTTTCGACCGTTACGCCCTGCTCGCCCCGAACCGGCAACCGCTGACCATCGACGGTGAGGTGGACCTCTCCGATCTCAGTCGCATGACGGCCGACCTGAAGCTGCAGGCCGCGGATTTCCAGTTCGTGAACGTTCCCCGCAAGGAGCGGACAACCGTCTACGGCCAGGCCTATCTCGATCTGAACACCTCGATCCGCGGACCGGTGGATGTACTCACCGTACGCGGGAACGTCGCGCTGCTCGGCGGTACCGACATCAATTACGTCATGCAGAGTTCTCCCGTGGAGGTTAAGGAGCAGTCGCAGCATCTCGTCTCGTTCGTCTCGTTCAACGAAATCGACAACCGCGAGGCCTTCGAGGAGCTGCCGCCCGTAAGGATCGGAGGCCTGGACGTCGCCCTGAACGTCGACATCAACAACGACGTGAAGGCAGCCGTCGACCTCTCGACCGACGGCAGCAACCGCATCGACCTGCAGGGCGGCGGCAATCTCTCCTTCACGATGAATCCCCTGGGTGACACGCGCCTTGCGGGACGTTATCTCCTCACGGGAGGAACCGTACGCTACAACCCGCCGATCATCGCCCAGAAACTCTTCCGCATCCAGCCCGGCGGATACGTCGAATGGCTGGGCGATCCGGCCGACCCGTCGTTCAACATCACGGCCGTGGAGAGCGTCCGGGCCAATGTCTCCACCGACGGGCAGGACTCCCGGAGCGTGACATTCAATATCTCGATCAACATCCGCAACACGCTCACCGATCTGGAGATTACCTTCGGCCTTGCGGCGCCCGAGGATCTCACGATGCAGAACCAGCTCAACTCGCTGACGGCCGAACAACGGGCCAACCAGGCCATGAACCTCTTGATCTACAACACCTACACCGGTCCGGGGACCACCGCCAGGGTCAGCACCGAGAATCCGCTCAACACCTTCATCCAGAAGGAGCTGAACCAGTGGGCCCAGAACAACCTGAAGGGCGTGGACCTCTCGTTTGGCATCGACTCCTACGGACAGGACGACCCCAACGGACAGCGGACCGACTACTCCTACCGGCTGTCGAAAAACCTCTTCGGCAACCGCATCCGGGCGGTCATCGGCGGCAAGTTCAGCACCGATTCCGACCCGTCGCAGAACCTCAAGGAGAACCTCATCGACGACATCTCGATCGAATACATGCTCGACAAACGCGACAACATGTATATCAAGATCTTCCGGCATACCGGCTACGAGAGCATCCTCGAGGGTGAGATCACCGAAACCGGCGTAGGATTCGTCATCCGCAAGCGCCTCTCGCGTCTGGGCGACCTCTTCCGCTCGTCGAAACAATCCGCAAAACAGACCCGCCATGAAAACGAGCCTCAATAAAGCGATACTCAGCATTGTGTGGCTGTTCCTGCTGGGGGCCTGCTCCACCACACGCCGCATTCCCGAGGGTGAAGTCCTCTACACGGGGGTCAAACACCTGCGGATCCTCCCCGATTCGGGCGTCGTTCTCTCGACGGCCGCCGAGGATGCCGCCCGGGAACCGCTCTCCGTGGCACCCAACAACCCGCTCTACACCCCCTACGTGCGGACCCCGCTGCCCATCGGGCTGTGGGCCTGGAACTACTGCTACACCCCCCGCGAAAAGGGATTCAAATACTGGTTCTACAAACGGCTGGCCAAAGAGCCCGTGCTGATCTCGAAGGTCCAGCCCGGAGTGCGAAGCCAGGTGGCCGTCCAGGCGCTTGAAAATTTCGGGTATTTCGGATCCCGGGTCATGGACTCGTTGCGATACCGCAAAAAAGGGCGTAAGGCCAAGATCGATTATACGCTTCACATCGCTCCGCCGTGGTTCTACGGATCGATCTCCTATCCGCAGGTCAACGGCCCGATGTCGACGCTTGTCGACTCGCTGCGAGCCACCTCGCTGCTCCGGACCGGGGCACAATACAACCTCGACACGCTTTCGGCCGAACAGCAGCGCATCGCCTCCACCCTGCGCTCGAAGGGATACTACTACTTCCGCCCGGATTATCTCGAATATCTCGCCGACACGACCCGCCAACGTCAACGGGTCGATCTGCGGCTGACGCTTCAACCCAATCTTCCCCCGGCAGCCCTCAAACCCTACCGGATAGGGGATGTCACCTTCCGCCTGCACAACCTGCAGCCCGGGCCCTTCGACACGCTCCGCATCCGCAACACCACGGTGATCGCCCAGCAGCCAATGAAGGTCCGCCCCCGGGTATTGCGCCGCGTACTGACGGTCGAACCCGGCGAGATGTTCACCGTCGAGGCCCAGAACCGCACGCAGACCGAGCTCAACAAACTCGGCATCTTCCGCTCGGTAAATCTCAGCGTCACACCCCTCGACTCGCTGCACGGGCAGGATTCTCTCAATGTCGAGATCGACGCCCGCATGGACCATCCGCTCGAAATCGCACTCGAGACCGACGTCACCTCCAAATCCAACAGTTTCCTCGGACCGGGGCTCACGCTCAAGTTGAGCCACAACAACCTCTTCCGCGGCGGCGAGGTCCTCGACCTCAAACTCAACGGCTCCTACGAGTGGCAGACTGGCAACAAAAACTCCGGAGGCCGTAGCTCGCGGCTCAACTCCTACGAATTGGGACTCAACAGTAACCTGAATCTCCCGCGGTTGCTGTTGCCCGAACGGTGGGTACGGCATCTGCGCTATCCGGGCAGCACCTCCTTCCAGCTCGGCGTCGATCTGATGAACCGTCCGCGGTTCTTCCATCTGATCGCCTTCAGCGGTTCGGCCGGCTATCGTTTTCAGACCTCGCCTTATTCGCGCCACGACCTCACGGTCTTCCGACTCACCTACAACCGGCTCCTCCACACGACCGAAAGTTTCGACCAGACCATGGAAGAGAACCCTTCGATCGCCATGAGTTTCCGGAACCAGTTCGTCCCCTCGATCAGCTACACCTATACCTTCGACCGGAGCTACGGCGCGACCGGAAACCGCCGTTTCTACTGGCAGAACAGCCTCACATCGGCCGGGAACCTGCTCTCGGCCATCCTTGGAGCCGCCGGCGAACACCATCCGCAGACGCTCTTCGGGAACCAGTTCTCACAATTCGTCAAGGAGGTCAGCGAGGTGAAGTTCTACCACCGCCTCGGACGGCGCAACAACTGGCTCGCGACCCGTTTTCTCGTCGGTGTGGGATACGCCTACGGCAACTCCGAGGTGCTGCCCTACAGCGAACAGTTCTACATCGGAGGCGCCAACAGCATCCGCGCCTTTACGGTCCGTTCGCTCGGCCCCGGCAGCTACCGCCCGCCCGCCGACGACAGCGACGGATACCTCGATCAGACGGGCGATTTCAAGCTCGAAGCCAATATCGAATATCGGTTCGGGATCCTGGGTGGGCTCAACGGAGCCGTATTCCTCGATGCCGGCAATGTCTGGCTGCTGAAAAACGACCCCAATCGACCGGGCGCCGCCCTCAAGTGGAATACGTTCCTCAATGAGATAGCTCTCGGCACCGGATTCGGTCTGCGCTACGACATCAGCTACCTGGTCATCCGTGCAGACCTCGGAATCGGGATCCATACCCCCTATCCGAATCCCGACAAACGGGGCTATTACAACATCTCCCGGTTCAGGGACGGACTGGGATTCCACCTCGCCATCGGGTATCCCTTCTGAGAGATCCCCGAAGCATCGGACGGAGACACCGAAAGAGGATCCCCCGAGACGGATTGCCCGGGTCGGGAATTGCACCATAAAAGGGTGAAGAGGACGAGCCGGCTAAAACGGATAACCGACGCCGAAGTTCAGCGCCGTATTCTTCCACTTGAAGTTGTGGATCCAGCGCTCGCCCGCCGGATTGTTCGGATTGTGCAGCTGGATGCCCCAGTCGAGACGCAACACCGCAAACTTGATATCGAAACGAAGGCCGAGACCCGTATTGAAACCCAGCTGTTTGTAGAAGTTGTCGAACTGGAAGACCGCCTCGGACGAATACTCGTCGGGGTTCTGACGGATATACCAGATATTGCCCACATCGAAGAACGTTGCGCCGTGGATCATGCCCCAGATCGGGAAGCGAAACTCCAGATTCGCCTCCAGTTTCACGTCGCCCGTCTGTACCGGGAAGTCGTTGTGCGGATTTGCCACGGAGCCCTGCCCCAGGGTTCGGGGGGTCCAGCCCCGCATGCCGTTGCTGCCGCCGCAGTAGAACTGCCGGTCGAAAGGTACCGATTGTGAATTCCCGTAGGCCATCGCCACACCGCCGTAGAGATGTCCGACCACGGCCGTCACATCGCCCAGCATGATCTTGCGGCTGACACTCAAGTCCGTACGGAAATATTGCGAATACTGAATGCCGAAAATCGTATAGTAATCCTTGCCGGCCGCCGGAGCGAAAAAGGCATGCTCGACGGCATCGATCAGATTGCCCGCCGTCTCGGCATTGAAGCGGATCGTCGTAGCATTGCCCCCGAAGTTCTTCCGCTGGTTGTTATAGCTGTAACCAAACGACAGCCCCCCGATGAACTGCGTCTGGAAACTGTTGATCAGATACTTGTTCTGCGTGCTCCCCAGGAACTCCGGATCCACCGGGCGCGTCATGTCGATCACGTTGATATCGATCGGACGCAGCGAAAAACTCGAATAGCGGTTGTTCGTCCACGAATAGGTCAGGCCTGCGCTCGACAGCGTGCGGGCGTAGTAGGGACGATCCTGGAAATTCACCGAAACCTCGATCTTCGTCCGGGGTTGGTTCACATTCCGGAAACGGCGGGCATGCCACGGCGCCAGGAAGCGCGGGAAGGTAAGACCCGTAGTGACCCCAAACTCCGTAGCTCGTTTTTTCCGGGCATCCGGAGCCTTCATGAACTCGTAACCCGCAGCGAACGACACGTCGAAAGACTCCGCACCGCGGAAAATGTTCCGGTTCTGGTACCCCACCGTAGCCTTCAACCCGTAGAAACTCGACGTCGTGCTCCCCTCCAGATCCACCTTCACACTCTGGCTCAGCGTCGGCGTGCAGAGGATGTGGCAGGTCAGGTATCCCTCCCGCGTATAGAGCCGCTTTGTGGAGTCCGCCGTCTCGCCGATAAACGAGACGTAGTTCGTCGAGTCTGCCGACAGAGGCTGCTCCTCGAAGGCAATCCGCGTACTCTTGAAGTAGCCCAACGACATCAGATCCGCATAGGCCCGATTGACCCGCGAAGCATTGTAGACGTAATTCGGGTAGAGCGGAACGCTCTGACGAAGCATCCGGGGCCGAAGATTCGGACGTTTCTCGCAGATAATGTTCAGACCCCGGTAGTAGATCGTGTCGAGCCGCGACAGATAGGTCGTATCGTCGCGGATCTCCGCCGGGTCATAATCCGGAAAGATGTTGATCCGGTCGATGCGGTAGACCAGGTTGTTGTCCATGATCGCCTTGCCCCGCGCATCGTATCCCGCCAGGTACTGCTTGATCACGACCCGAAGGTCCACCTGACGGTTTCCGCCCAGCGTATCGGCCAGATAGAGGATGTTGTTGACCGAGAAGTTGTAGTAACCCCGGTCGCGCAGATACGACGTGATCCGTTCCCGTTCGGCATCCAGGACCGTCACGTCATAGATCGCGCCACGGCGCAACAGCGTATGCGACGTGTCGGGCAGCACGAGCTGTTCGAGGAACTTGTCATGGAACTCGTAGGAGATCGAGTCGATGCGGTAAGGGGCTCCCTGACGTGTCGTATAGATCACCGTGGCACGTTTCCGGCGCGAGGTCGTGTCGATACGGAACGAGGCCTGCGAATGGAAGAAGCCCTTCGAATCCATATAGACCTTCAGGTTTTCGGCACTCTTCTGTGCCAGGCTCACATCCAGGAGTTCGGGAGCCTCCCCGATCTTGCGTTTCCAGTCGTTCCAGCGATTCTTCTTCGTCGGGTTGGCCTGTTCGTAGAGCCAGACATAGAAATTCGTCCCCAGGAAGCGCTTGTTGGGCGTCTGACGGATATACTTCTCCAGTTCCGAGGCCAGGATGCGATCCTTGCGTGGCGTCGAGCGATCGGCCTCGATCTTCACCTTTTGCAGGAAGTAGCTTTCCTCGGGAATATGCCGTGTGACGCTGCAGGCCGAGCCGATCACGCCCAGCATCGCAGCAATCCATATACGGCACCTCCGAAGCACGGTCCGATCAATGGTTATTGAAGAATCCCTTCTCCTTGAGCAGTGCAAAATAGCTCTCCGAAATGGCCAGATTGTCCTTCCGCACATAGCGGCGTTCGGTGAAGATCTTCGCCAGATTCGGCAGTCCGTTCTCCTCCAGCAGGCGTTTCGTGAGAGCCGACTCCTCGCGTTCGGCCCACAGTTCATCGATCTCCGCAGCCGTATAGTCCGTATATTTCTCATAGTGGACAACGGCCTCCAGCGGCAGGCGGTCGGTCAATTCCGGAGATTCGTCCGGATAGCCCATCACCACCGTCGTAAGGGGAATGACCCCTTTCGGGAGTTCGAGAATTCGGGAAATATCTCCGGCGGTATAGATCGTCGTACCGAGGATGCAGATACCCAGTCCGTGGAGTTCGGCCTCCACGCAGAGGTTCTGTGTGGCCAGAAGGGCATCGGCCGAGGCATTGAGGAACCAGGCGAAGTTGTCGTAGGCCGGATCGGCATCACGCTGTTCGCACCACATGCTGAAACGATGAATATCGGCGCAAACCGTCACCAGGCAAGGGGCTTGAGTTACCATCGGCTGGTTGAAATGGCACGGAGCCAACTTTTCACGCAGGGCCTGGTCGCGGGTTACGACCAGCGAATAGAGCTGCATGTTGCCGCATGTCGAGGCTCGGGTAGCGGCTTCGAGGCAATCGCGCAGCACATCTTCAGAGATTGGAGTCGGGCGGAATTTACGTATCGAACGATGCTTGAACAGCGCACTTTTCATAGGTAGACGGATTAAAACACTTTTCGTAAAACAAATCGACCGCGATCGCAACGATTCGGGGTGGATTTTTCCACAAAAGTAGCAAAACTTTTAGAAGTTTTACTATTTTTGCCCATGAGAAACCATCCCGGGGCCGAGAAGCTGGGGAGGGGCAGAGGGAGGCCGATAGAAAGGGTGAGAGAGGTAAGAAGAGAGAGGTAAGAAGAGCGAGGAGGGGAGACGGTAGAGTTGAGAGACGGCAGAGTTGAGAGACAGCAGGGGATGGACGGAGAGAAGAGACGGCGGTGCAGAGTGATAGTGAGGGAAGACGGCGCAGTGAAGGAAGTGGAAAGGATCGGGCAACGGACAGGTGAACCTCGAGCAAGTGTGGTAAACGAGTGTGGGCAAGACCAATCATCGAGAAGGTGCCAGCAAACAGTCGAACAAAGTGCAACTGGAATTTGCCAAATACGAAGGAGCCGGTAACGACTTCATTCTCATCGACAACCGGGAAGGGTTCTTCACCCCGCAACCGGAGTTGATCGCCCGATTGTGCGACCGCCATTTCGGAATCGGTGCCGACGGACTGATGACCCTGGCACACAATGCCGAGATCGACTGCTCGATGCGCTACTACAATGCCGACGGATCCGAAGGCGAAATGTGTGGAAACGGAGCTCGGTGCTTCACGCTCTTTGCCGAGCACCTCGGTATCGGCGGCGAGACCAAGTTCTTCGATGCCGCAGACGGATTGCACACAGCCCGTATCCATCGTACCAAAGGCTTTACCGGAGAGATCGAGCTCGGAATGATCGCCGTCCGCGAAATCCGTGAAGGCGACGGATGGTGGTTCCTCAATACGGGAGTTCCTCATTACGTGGAGTTTGTCGATGACATCGAGGCGGTCGATGTCATGGGACGCGGTCGGTCGATACGATACGATACGGCCCGCTTCCCGCAAGGGACAAATGTCAACTTCGTCCAGGTAACAGGTCCAGGCACCATTCGGATCCGCACCTATGAACGGGGGGTCGAGAATGAAACCCTCGCCTGCGGAACCGGTGCAACAGCAGCTGCCATCGTAACCAACTTCTCCCGACAGCCCGACACGCACCGATACACCGTCATGGTTCCCGGAGGAACACTCACGGTCCGGTTTTCGCATGAAAACAATACATCAATCTACACGGATGTTCGCTTGACAGGGCCAGCACGAAGAGTCTTCGGCGGCCTGTTCGACAGTGACAATTTCTAATTCCAACCTATTTCCATCATTTTCAACCCATGAAAACACAAAAGGGAATCCGTGAACATGACACGGATGAACTTCGGAAGGCCAAACGCCTCGAACCGCTTCGCAAAAGCGGAAAGGAACGTCACACGCTCTACAGCAAATATGACGAGGAGGACGAGGAGGATTACCGCTCCTATGCCAAGCGGGAATCCGCTCTCGACTATCTCGACGACGAGGAAGAAGAATAACCCGTTTCATCCATGATCGAAAAATTCATCATGGCGGGGCCAATAGCCCTGCATGTATGTGATTCCCAGAAGGGAGACCGCTGCATCGTTCTGTTGCACGGCTATCTCGAATCGATGCTCGTCTGGGAGGATTTCATACCTTATTTATATAAGGATCTGCGTGTCGTAACGCTCGACCTGCCCGGTCACGGTATTTCGGTCGTACAGGGAGAGTGCCACTCCATGGATTTTTTGGCCGACACCATAGCCGACGCCCTCCATGCATTGGAGATTCCGCGCTGCACACTCGTCGGACACTCCATGGGCGGTTACGTAGCGCTGGCCTTCTGCGAACGACATCCCGAAATGCTCGACGGACTGGTCCTGCTCAGTTCGACGCCCAATCCCGACACACCGGAAAAGGCTGAAAACCGACGACGCGAAATCGCACTCGTCCGGGCCGGGAAAAAGGATATGCTGGCTCGGGTAGCTCCTGCTGCCGGATTTGCCGAGGAAAATCGCGAGCGGATGAAGGACTACATCGAGGATCTGACCGAGCAGGTCTTCATCACGGAAGACGATGGTATCGTGGCGCTGCTCAACGGCATGATCAACCGCAAAGATCAAAATGCGATGCTGCGCGAAACGAAAGTCCCGGTGCTCTTCATCCTCGGACGCAAGGACAACTACATTCCGGAGGAGGTTGCCGAGAAGATGGTCTCTGACCATCCCGAGGCCCGGGTTGTCTGGCTTGAAAATTCAGGACATATGGGCTTTTTAGAGGAGCCGGAGGTTGTAGCCAATGCGCTGAAGACCTTCATCGCTTCCACCGCAGCGAAATAACGCCGCAACCCGACAGCATCTGCGGATTCGTCCCTGGTTTACTCCGGCCTGAGGCCCTCGGCTCACGGTCGGAGTTTATTTATTGTCGCAGCTTTGATCCCCTCTGCGCAAAGAAATGTTACCCTACCTCCCTTC
>CALUJN010000088.1 GCA_944320985.1 uncultured Alistipes sp.
GGTGATTGACTGTATATTGAAAATTCGGACCGCTTGCGCCCCTATCTGCGCCCCCGTAAATGAAAGAAGGCCTCTTAATCGCTAAAAATTAGCTGATTAGAAGCCTTCTTTGAGGTCTGAAGCGGACTCGAACCGCTGTACAAGGTTTTGCAGACCTTTGCCTAGCCACTCGGCCATCAGACCATATAATCCATCCCCTCAACATCCCTCTCCCTCCTCGTCCGTGCACGTCTCGCTCTCCAAGGGTTTCTTGATGCTTCGGGAGTGCAAATATACAAACTTTTCCGTTCCTTCCAAAAATTCCGAATAACTTTCAGCCATTTTCTCGCCTTTTCATCGTTATTCCCATAAAAATAATTACCTTTATTCCCTGAATTTGACCGCTTGTCATGACTCTCGAGGATATCGCCCTCCAAATGACCTCCGGTATCGGAGTGAAAGGTGCCGCACATCTGCTCGAAATTTTCGGCAATGCCCGGAACATTTTCAACGCATCCTCCGATGAACTGATTCAAAAAGCCGCACTCAGGCCTCAGATCGCCCGGAACATCGTCCAGAAACAAGCCTTTAGCGACGCAGAAAAGGAGATCGCATACTGCCAACGTCACGGAATCCAAATCATCGCCTCGACAGATCCCCAATATCCGCCTCTCCTGCACGAAATCCCCGATTATCCGCCCGTTCTGTATGTCAAGGGCGAGGTCAATGTCCTCTCGACACGCTGCATCTCAATGGTCGGAACTCGACAGGCAACACCCTACGGGCAAACCATGTGCAACAGACTTGTCGACCAACTCGCCGAACGGATCCCGGAACTCTGCATCGTCAGCGGTCTGGCTTTCGGAATCGATGTCGCCGCGCATCGGGCTGCTCTCGCCGCACACGTCCCGACAATCGCCGTCCTGGCCAATGCCCTGCCTGGCGTTACGCCGGCCCAACACGCCGGGGTCGCCCGTGATATCCTCGCGCACGGAGGAGCCTTGGTCTCGGAACTCCATTCGCAATCCAAACAGAACGGAAACTTCTATCTCACACGCAACCGCATCATCGCCGCACTGAGCGCCGGATGCATCGTCGTCGAATCACCGGACAGCGGAGGATCTCTCGTCACGGCCCATTATGCCGACGGCTACAACCGAACGGTCATGGCCGTCCCGGGACGTGCCACCGACCGTACTTCGTCGGGAACAAACCATCTGATCCGAAACCGAAAGGCTCAACTGGTGATGAGTGCCGACGACGTCATCCGAGAATTGATGTGGGATCTGGGTGAAAACCCCGCTATGTTCCGTCCGCAGGCTCCCACCCCGGCTCTGACAAGCGATGAAGAGCGACTGCTCTCACTCTTCCCCACAAGCGATCCCCTGCCGTTCGAAACCCTGGCAGAGCAGAGCGGATTGAATCCCGGGGAGCTCACCGTATTGCTTGTCGGGCTCGAGCTGTCGGGAGCGATCCGACAACTCCCCGGAAACCGTTACATGAAATTATGAACCTGACCGATACGCATTCACACCTCTATGACGAGGCGTTCGACACGGACCGTGAAGAGGCCCTTCTCCGGGCCCGGGAGGCAGGGGTCGGAACGCTGTTTCTGCCTGCCATCGATTCCGAAAGCCACGAACGTCTTTTCGAGCTCTGCCGGAAACATCCCGACCGTTGCATCCCGATGATGGGTCTCCATCCTACATCAATAAATGACAATCCCCGTTGGCGTGACGAATTGGCCCTCGTGGAACGTTATCTCGAAAACCCGCCCGAAGGAATCGCCGGATTCTGTGCCGTAGGGGAGATCGGTCTTGATCTTTACTGGAGCCGGGAGTTCCGCGCAGAACAGATCGAGGCGTTCCAGCGCCAGATTGAACTCGCCCTGCAACACGGGCTCCCGATTGCCGTTCACACACGCGACGCCTGGCCCGAGACCGTCGAACTCATGCAGACTTTCCGCGGACGAGGGGTCAAAGGGGTTTTCCACGCCTTCTCGGACGGAATCGAAACCTATCGTGCGCTGAAAACCTGCGGAGAGTTCGTGTTCGGAATCGGAGGAGTCGTCACCTTCAAAAAGAGCCGCATCGCCGAAGTCGTATGCGAAATGGAGTTGCGGGATCTGGTGCTCGAAACCGACTGTCCCTATCTGACCCCCGTTCCCCACCGCGGAGAACGCAATGAATCGGCCTATGTCCGCCTTATCTGCGAAAAGGTCGCCGAACTGAAGGGGCTCACGCCCGAAGAGGTGGCCGCAACCACGACCGCCAATGCCGAACGGATCTTCGCAAGGGCCGGAACGTTCGAAACCCACACGGCCGGAACCGCCCCGGCACCAGACACCGGACAACACCCTGAGGCATAAAGGAAAAGACAAATCTCACAGATAAAAAACACGGAAAAAGCTCCGAAAAACGCCGCGAAACCATCCATGAAACGGATAAGAATCACCGTCATCCGCAAAGTCTGCCACCAGGATCTGATCGATCGCTACGAAAATCCGATCGAACATGCCTGCGACCTGCAGGAAGGAATGGTTTTCGTAACCGAAGGATGGCAGCGGCCCGAAGGATTCTGCGAAAGCGCCTGGCAAACACTCTCTCCTTTCGTGATGACGCTGGCTCACGGTGGAACGAATCTCTACGACGGTTGGATGAAGAATCCCGCCTCGGCGATGCTCTCGTGCAACGACGGATTCCGCCCCGTGAGTTTTCTTGTAGAGGCGATCGGGGAGGAGGAAACGGAACCGGACAACAGGCCGCGCCCGATATCCGAAAAGCCCTTTGCAGCGAACTCCGGCGCTGAATCGAATTCCGACAGGGAGCGTCCTCTTCGAGAAGAGGCCGTCTCCGACCAGCAGGTCTGCCAGAACAAGGAGTGCCACCCCTGTGACAGCATTCCGGAGAAGAACCGAAAACAAGAATCATGAACCATATGCGATCCTCCATTCTGATCATCTACACGGGCGGAACCATCGGCATGAAGACCGATGCCGCCACCGGCGCCCTCGTACCGTTCGACTTCAGCGGCATTTACGAGGAGTTCCCCTCACTGAAGCGGCTGAATGTCGACATCGACGTCCACACGGTGGACCCGGTCATCGACTCCTCGAACGTCGAACCCCCACACTGGATCGCCCTGGCCGAGCTGATCCGCGACAACTACGCCCGTTACGACGGATTTGTCGTGCTGCATGGAACCGACACCATGTCCTACACCGCCTCGGCGCTGAGTTTCCTGTTGGAGAACCTCTCCAAACCGGTGGTCTTCACCGGAAGCCAGATCCCGATCGGCGTACTGCGCACCGACGGCCGCGAGAACCTTATCACCGCCATCGAAATCGCCGGAGCCCGCTGCGACGGACATCCCGTCGTACCGGAAGTATCACTCTATTTCCAGAACCGCCTGTTCCGCGCCAACCGCACCACCAAACGCAGCGCCGAAGCCCTGAGCGCTTTCCGATCATACAACTATCCTCCGCTGGCTGAAGTCGGAGTCAACATCGCCTACAACCGGCAGGCGATCCTCCAACCCGCTCAGTACGGCGACGAACTGCGTATCGCAACCCGACTCTCGGGCGGCATCGAACTCATCAAGCTCTTTCCGGGCCTCAGCGTGGAGATTCTCGAAGCGATGCTTGCGGCTCCGGGGCTGCGGGCCGTGGTAGTCGAAACCTACGGTGCGGGGAACGCCCCCACTTCCAAACAATTCATCCAGGTGCTCAAAGAGGCCGTCGACCGAGGAATCATCCTGCTCAACATCACGCAATGCGGCGGCGGGTGCGTCTCGATGGGCCTCTACGAAACCGGACTGAGCCTCCAGAAAACCGGCGTGCTCTGCGGATACGACATGACCTCCGAGGCCGCCGTAACCAAACTCATGTATATCCTCGGACTGGGACTTTCCGACGAAGAGTCCCGTAATCTGCTGCGCAAGCCTCTGCGCGGAGAATTTACCCTCTGAGGCGTTGCATGGAACGAATTTTTTTCCTATATTTCGCACTGCTAATGTGCCCGTATCCAAGGAGCAAAGCCCCGGGAAGAAGGGCGACAGGCAACTGAAGATATTGACAAACAACAAATTATCGCTATCCGGAGCGCCAGATCCGGAAGGTGAGATGAAGTGTGGAAAAATTTCCGGCAACGGCCCGAAACCGCCAAAAAAGGCTTCGGAAACCCCGGGGATGAAAAAAAATATGTTTTTAGTAAAATTTTAACCGACAGAAAAACCTCGAAAAATCCGCTGCAAAGAGCACCGACCCGCAGCCTGCACAATCCGGGCCAAAGGCGAATCTCCCGCAAATCCGCGGCCGCAGCCGAAGAGACCTCGAAAAAACACAAACAAATAAAAAAACAACTAATCAAATCTAATCTTATCCAACACAACTATGAAAAAACTCTTTTTGATCCCGTCGGTCGCCCTCTCCGTACTGGGTACCGTTAGTGCTTTTGCACAGGATGCCGTAGCCGCAACCGAAACGGTTGTCGCCGAAACCCAAATGGCTGGTGACAGCCTGCACCACGTCATGATGCAGAAGTTCCTCGAAGGCGGTTGGCAATGGATGCTTCCGATTTTGGTATTCCTCGTACTCGGTTTGGC
>CALUJN010000089.1 GCA_944320985.1 uncultured Alistipes sp.
TTCGCCGTTCACTTCGATGGTCTCTTTTGTCGAAACGGCGGACCGGCACAAAAACACGTGGTCGTTGGACATGTCCTTGAACGCCACCAAACGATAATTTTCCGGATGAATACCCTTTTTCATTTCGTTGTTTTTGTTAATAATTAGTGCTTAAGCGGGACAAAGGTACGAATTTATTTACAACAAACAAGAGGGGACCGTGAATTTTTTCGGAATGTTCTGGATTTCGGGGTTGCGGAATACGGATTGTTTTCCTATCTTTGTCCACGCAAAACGCCGCAAGGTGCCGATGCGTGAAAGGGCCCATAGCTCAGTTGGTCAGAGCAGCGGACTCATAATCCGAAGGTCGTGGGATCATGCCCCTCTGGGCCCACCAAAAAAAGGATCGCCTCCGAAGGCGGTCCCTTTTTGTTTCGGGTATGCGGCGGAGGGGTTTCCGATTCAAGCCTCTCCCCGTTCCGGGCCTCGCGCTGCAGGTCACAGGGACGGCCCCTGCGTTGCGGTCCTCCTTGCATTACAGCCCCCTGCATTGCGGCACCCTGCAAGCCGGATCAATCCTTTTTCGAGGCGTCGTCGCGACGAATCTCCGTACGGCGGATCTTGCCGCTGATGGTCTTGGGCAGCGAATCGACAAACTCGATCACCCGCGGATACTTGTAGGGCGCCGTGATGCGTTTGACATGGTCCTGCAACTCCTTAACCAGCGCCGCATCGGCCCGGTCGCGCCAGGCGGCTCCCAGAACGATCGTCGCCTTGACCACCTGCCCGCGGATCTCGTCCGGCACGCCCGTAATGGCGCACTCCACGACGGCCGGGTGGGTCATCAGCGCACTCTCGACCTCGAACGGCCCGATCCGGTAGCCCGAGCTCTTGATCACGTCGTCGGCACGTCCCACAAACCAGTAATAACCGTCCTCGTCGCGCCAGGCCACGTCGCCCGTATAATAGACATCGTCGTGCCAGGCTTCGTGCGTGCGCGCCTCGTCAAGATAATACTCCTTGAAGAGTCCGATGGGCTTTCCTCCGTCGGTGCGGATAACGATCTGTCCCTGTTCGCCATCCTCGGCCGAGCGTCCGTCCGGAGTCAGCAGGTCGATCCGGTACTGCGGATTGGGCACCCCCATGCTGCCGGGTTTGGGCTCCATCCAGGGGAAGGTTCCCAGCGTCAGCGTCGTCTCGGTCTGCCCGAAGCCCTCCATCAGCCGGATTCCGGTCTGCTTGAGGAACGTATCGTAAACCGCCCCGTTGAGCGCCTCGCCGGCCGTCGTGCAATACTCCAGCGACGAAAGATCGAACTTCGAGAGATCCTCACGAATCATGAAACGATAGATCGTCGGAGGGGCGCAGAGCGACGTGATGCGATACTGCCCGATCTTGTGCAGAATATCCGCCGGGGTGAACTTTTCGTGGTCATAGACGAACAGGGTGGCTCCGGCAAACCACTGCCCGTAGATCTTGCCCCAGGCGGCCTTGGCCCAGCCCGTATCGGCAATCGTCAGGTGAAGGCTTCCCTCGTGGAGGTTGTGCCAGTAGCGGGCCGTCACGATATGCCCGATGGGATAGGTGAAGTCGTGCGCCACCATCTTGGGCTCTCCGGTTGTTCCCGAGGTGAAGTACATGAGCATGACGTCGTCGTTCTCGTTCGGATGTTCGGGGCGAACGAAGGGTTCGGCCTGCTCGATTCCGCAATGGAAATCGAGGAAACCCGCAGGAACCTCGGGACCGACACTCACAAGCGCCTTCACCGTGGGGCTCTCGGGCATGGCGGCAGCAACATGATCGGTGATGACCGACTCGCCGGCGACGACAATAGCCTTGATCGAGGCGGTATTGCAGCGATAGACAACATCCTTTTTGGTCAGCAGATGGGTGGCCGGGATCACCACGGCACCCAGTTTGTGCAGGGCGAGCACCGAAAACCAGAACTCATAACGCCGCTTGAGGATCAACATCACGGGATCTCCCTTTCCGATGCCGAGGCTCCGGAAATAGGAGGCCGTGCGGTCGCTCTCACGCTTCATGTCGGCGAAGGTGAAGCGGGCCTCCCGCCCCTTGTCGTCGGTCCAGAGCAGGGCCAGTTGATCGGGGTTTTCGGCGGCATAGACGTCCACGACGTCATACGCGAAATTGAAGTGCTCGGGAACCCGGATCCGGAGATGCTGCCGGAACTCCTCCTGGGAGGAGAAATCGGTCCGAGTCAGGAATCGATCTACAAGATTCATACCTCTTATTATAATATAATGGCCAGGAAACGGACCGTTTTACCATCGAGAGCTTTCATACCGTGCGGCAACGACGAGTCGAAATAGAGGCTGTCGCCGGGCTCGAGTTCGATCTGCTTTCCGTTGAGTTCGATCAGCAGACGTCCTTCGAGCACGTAGTTCATCTCCTGCCCGAGGTGTGTATTCAGATGCATCGGAGCATCCGCCGGAGCAGGCTCCACGGTGACAATGAAGGGATCGATCCGGCGGTCGCGGAATCCGGCGGCAAGGGCTTCGTACCTGTATACCTTGCGGCGTTCGACGGAGATGCCCTTCCCGGCCCGGGTGATGAAGTAGGAGTTCATGCGGGGCTCTTCGCCGAACATCAGCACATCGAGGCTGATACCGTAGTGGCGGGAGATCGTCTGCAGGAGGTTGACCGAGATGTCGGATTTTCCGCTTTCGAGGTCCTGATATTGCTCGAGGGAGATATGGCAGCTGTCAGCCACCTCCTGTTGGGATAATTCGAGGACTTCACGCAGCCCGCGCAAACGGGTTGCGATCGACAGAATGGGATCGTCACACATGGCTTTTCGTTTTTGGATGAAGTCGCCGCCCTAACCTGCGGTGACTGGTGGTAAATATACGAAAAAATTTTTAAAATATCCTCATAACGGGCCAAAACAGGCAGAGAGATACCTCTTTACACTTTTTCAAAGGGGCAGACGGACCGTTTCACGCGCCACTCTCTCACAAAAAAGTTCATAAAATTTTGTTTTTGCACACAAAATTCTTATATTTGTTCCCAATGAATCGGACCATGATGCAGTTCACCCATATCCATCATCATCATCACCACTGTTTCACCAGGGGGTAGACGATCATGTAAAGGAGGGGAACCGACCAGGGAACGACAAACGGGAGTTTTCAAAAACAACCGACCCAGCGAACCGAAAAGAAAAACGATACCGAACATGAAGCTCACCCCTTGCGGGTGGGCTTTTTTTGTTGGCCCGAACCGTGGGGGGGGGCGTTTCAAACGAGAAACGACAACCAAATACACACCGAACATGTTGAGAATAGCGATTCAGGCCAAGGGCCGACTGAACGAACAGAGTACGAGCCTGCTTGCGGAAGCGGGCATCCAGGTAGCCGAAAGCAAGCGCAAACTGATCTCGCGGGCCGAAGGGTTCCCGCTCGAAGTGCTGTACCTGCGCGACGACGACATTCCGCAGGCCGTGGCGATGGGCGTTGCGGATCTGGGGATCGTGGGTTTGAACGAGGTGGCGGAAAAAGGCTTCAACGTGGAGCAGCTCATGGATCTGGGCTTCGGCGGTTGCCGCATCTCGCTGGCCGTACCGAAGGGCACGGCATACGAAGGTCCGGAGTTTTTCCAGGGCAAGCGCATCGCCACCTCCTATCCGAACATCCTGATGCGCTACTTTGCCGAACGGGGGATCCAGGCCGAGATCCACCGGATCGAAGGATCGGTGGAGATCGCCCCGGCCGTAGGGATGTCGGATGCGATCTTCGACATCGTTTCGTCGGGCGGCACGCTCATCTCGAACGGGCTTGTGGAGGTCGAGAAGGTCTTCATCTCGGAGGCGGTGCTGATCGCCAATCCGGATCTGGATGCCGACAAACGCCGGGAGTGCCAACAGCTGACCTTCCGTTTCAACTCGATTCTGGAGAGCCGCGGCATGAAATACGTACTGATGAACCTTCCGAAGGAGCGGTTGCAGGAGGCCATCTCGATCCTGCCGGGGATGCGGAGCCCGACGGTGCTTCCGCTGGCACAGGAGGGGTGGTGTTCGATCCACGCCGTCATTGCACAGGAGCTGCTTTGGGAACGCATCGAACGGCTGAAGGAGATCGGTGCCGAAGGGATTCTGGTCCTGAACCTGGAAAACATGATCCGTTGAACCGTCCAGACAAAGAAGAAGATGGAGACCTTAAAAATCTACAACAATCCGGCCCGGGCCGAATGGAGAGCTCTGACCGAACGCTGCACACGCCGCGAAGAGGAAATCACCGAGCAGGTTGCGGCCATTCTCGCCGAGGTCCGCACGGGCGGCGACCGGGCCCTGCGGGCCATCACACAACGCATCGAGGGACGCACGGCGGATCGCTTCGAGGTACCGGCCGAGATGCTGCGGGCCGCGGCCGACGAGCTTCCCGCCGCATTGAAGGAGGCGCTGGCCACGGCCAAGGCGAACATCGAGGCCTTCCACCGGGCACAACTTCCGTCTGAGATCCGCACCGAAACAATGCCGGGCGTCCGCTGCCTGCAGCGGGCGGTTCCGATCGACCGCGTAGGGCTCTACATCCCGGGCGGCAAGGCGCCGCTCTTCTCGACGGTGCTGATGCTGGCCCTTCCGGCACGTGTCGCCGGATGTCGGGAGGTGATCCTCTGCACGCCGGCACGCCGCGACGGGAGCATCGCTCCGGAGATCCTTTATGCGGCGGCGCTCTGCGGCGTGGAACGGGTCTTCGCCGTGGGAGGGGCTCAGGCCATTGCCGCCATGGCCTACGGAACTGAAACGATCCCGCGCGTGGACAAGATTTTCGGCCCCGGGAACCGCTACGTCACCAAGGCCAAACAGCTGACCGGAGCAAACATCGTGGCCGTGGATCTTCCGGCCGGGCCGTCCGAAGTGCTGGTGCTCGCCGACGCAACGGCCTCGCCGGCCTTCGCCGCGGCCGACCTGCTCTCGCAGGCCGAGCACGGCGGCGACAGTCAGGCGCTGCTGGTCTGCGACTCGATGGAGTTCGCACTTGCGACGCAGCGGGCCGTCGAGGAGCAGTTGCGGGAACGCCGCCGCGGAGCGATCATCCGCGAATCGCTGCAGCAGAGCCGGATCATCATCCTCGCCGACCGCGCCGACCGCATCGCCTTCTCGAACGCCTACGCTCCGGAGCACCTGATTCTCTCGATGGAGGATCCGTGGGAGGCCGCCGCGCAGATCACGGCCGCAGGGAGCGTCTTCATCGGTCCATGGTCGCCCGAGAGCGCCGGGGACTACGCCTCGGGGACCAACCACACGCTTCCGACCGGAGGCTGGGCCCGGGCCTACAGCGGTGTGAACACCGACTCGTTCCTGCGGAAGATCACCTTCCAGGAGCTGACCCGCGAGGGGCTCGGGCAACTGGCCCCGACGATCGAGACCATGGCCCTGGCCGAGGGGCTGGATGCCCACGCCGCCGCCGTAAGCATCCGACTGAAGACCCCGCCGACCGAATAAAGACAAATTCCATGAAGAGAAACAACGCCTCCGTCGCTGCGACCGGCATCCGACGGAACGGCCCGCAAATACAGCAAGGAGAAGCCCAATGAAAACGCTTGAAGAACTGGTCCGTCCGAATATCCGGGCGCTGCAACCCTACTCCACGGCCCGCGACGAATACGCGGGCGGGGAGATCTCGACGTGGCTCGATGCCAACGAAAACCCCTACGACAACGGGGTGAACCGCTACCCGGATCCGCACCAGCGGGAGTTGAAACGCCGGATCGCCTCTCTGAAGGGCGTACGCGAGGGGCAGCTTTTCCTCGGGAACGGAAGCGACGAGGCGATCGATCTGGCATACAGAATATTCTGCACGCCGGGACGCGACAACGCCGTCTCGATCGCCCCGACCTACGGCATGTACCGCGTGGCAGCCGACACGAACGACGTGGAGTTGCGCGAGGTGCCGCTCGGCAAGGATTTCTCGCTGCCGACCGAAGCGCTGCTGTCGGCATGCGACGACCGCACGAAACTGCTGTGGCTCTGCTCGCCGAACAACCCTACGGGAAATGCCTTTCCGACCCGGGAGATCGAGCGCGTGCTGCGCACGTTCGAGGGGATGGTCGTACTGGATGAGGCCTACATCGACTTCGCGGCAGAACCGGGCTTTCTGGGACGGCTCGACGAATTTCCGAATCTGATCATCCTGCAGACGCTCTCCAAGGCGTGGGGCATGGCCGGACTGCGCCTGGGGCTGGCCTTTGCGGCCGAACCCGTCGCGGAGCTCTTCGCCCGGGTGAAATACCCCTACAACATCAACGGACCGACCCAGGCGGAGGTGGCCAAACGCCTCTCGGCGAAGATCGCCCCGCAGGTGGAGGAGCTGTGCCGCGAACGCCGGCGCATCTCCGACGCCCTGACCGCCTGCCCGGCCATCGAACGGGTCTACCCTTCGGATGCGAACTTCCTGCTCATACGCACCGCGGCGCCCGACCGGCTCTACGACGCCCTGATCGCCGCAGGGGTTATCGTCCGCAACCGTTCACGCATTCCCGGCTGTGCCGGCTGCCTGCGCATCACCATCGGACGCCCCGAGGAGAACGACCGCATGTTGCAAACCGTACAAACCTTCCGCCCATGAAAAAAGCCCTCTTCATCGACCGCGACGGCACGATCCTCGCGGAACCCGCCGACGAACAGATCGACAGCCTCGAAAAGATGACGTTCGTACCGGGCGCCATTTCGGGACTCAAAGCCCTTGCGGGGTTGGATTTCGAGTTGGTGCTGGCCACAAACCAGGACGGCCTGGGAACCGACTCCTTCCCGGAGGCGGACTTTTGGCCCGCCCACGAAAAGATGCTCGCAACGCTCGGCGGCGAGGGGATCCGCTTCGACGAGGAGCTCATCGACCGCACCTTCGAACGCGACAATGCCCCGACACGCAAACCCCGCACAGGGATGTTCTCCCGATACATGGACGGCTCATATGATCTGGCAGCCAGCTACGTGATCGGCGACCGCGTGACGGACATCCTGCTGGCCCGCAACCTCGGGGCCCGGGGCATTCTGCTCCGCCCGGCGGCCGAAGGAGAGCGGATGCTGGCGGAAGCCGGAGCCGAAGCGGCCTGCGCGCTGGTTACGGATTCGTGGGAGGAGATCGCGGAGTTCATCCGCCGCGGCGAGCGGCGCGTGGACCTGCTTCGCGAGACGCGCGAGACGCAGATCCGCGTCCGGCTGGACCTCGACGGCCGGGGCGACTTCAACGACCGCATCTCGACGGGTCTGCGCTTTCTGGACCACATGCTCTCGCAGATCGCCCACCACGGAGGGGTTTCGCTCGCCGTGGAGGCACACGGCGACCTCGATATCGACGAACACCACACGATGGAGGATGTGGCCATCACCCTGGGCGAGGCCATCGACCGCGCCCTGGGCTCGAAGGCCGGCATCGCCCGCTACGGCTTCGCCCTGCCGATGGACGACTGCCGGGCGCTGGTTCTCATCGACTTCGGAGGTCGGATCGACTTCGAATGGGAGGTCGAGTTCCACCGCGAACGGATTGGCGACGTCCCCACGGAGCTGTTCCGCCACTTCTTCCAGTCGCTGTGCTGCGCCGCACGCTGCAACCTGCAGATCGCGGCCCGCGGCGAAAACGAGCACCACAAGGCCGAAGCGATTTTCAAGGCCTTCGCCCGGGCACTGCGCATGGCCGTCTCGCGGCAAGGTTTCGGATACGACATACCCAGCAGCAAAGGAGTCCTATGATAGCCGTTGTCGATTACGATACGGGCAACCTGCGATCGGTTGCCGATGCCCTGCACCGTGCCGGGGCCGAATTCACGCTCACGTCCGATGCCGCCGTGCTGCGCCGGGCCGACCGGGTGATCCTTCCGGGCGTTGGCGAAGCCTCGAGCGCCATGGAGAAGCTGCGCGAACGGGGTCTGGACGCCGTGCTTCCGACGCTGACCTGCCCCGTGCTGGGAATCTGCATCGGCATGCAGCTGCTATGCCTCTCGAGCGAGGAGGGCGATGCCCGCTGCCTGGGAATCTTCCCCGCGCGGGTGCGGCGCCTTACCCCGGCAGATCCCCGTCTGAAGATCCCCCACGTGGGTTGGGATACGATCGCAGGGCTGCAAACGCCGCTCTTCGCAGAGGTGGCGGAGACGAGTTACGTCTATTACGTGCACTCCTTCGCCGCCGAGCTCTGCCCGGCGACGATCGCCACGACCGACTACGGCGGAGGCTTCAGCGCGGCGCTCCATCGCGACAACTTCTACGGCACGCAGTTCCACCCCGAGAAGAGCGGTGCGACAGGAGCCCGGATCATTCAGAACTTCCTGACATTGCGCTAAACCACTCCGCTCCGCAACGCGTTCCGCTTCCGGCCGACCGTCCCGAAGCACTTCCGCAGTCCGCTCCCGAGGGAGGGATGCGGGAGGGGCAGCTTGAGGTCGGCACCGAAGCGGGCGGGATCGCAGGGACAAAGCGCATAAACAGACCGGACACAAAATAAAAAACGATTTATCAAATACCTCCAACCATGAATATCACCATCATACCGGCCACGGACCTGATCGACGGACAGTGCGTGCGTCTGACGCAGGGCGATTACGCCAGCCAGAAGGTCTACTACCGGGATCCGCTCGACGCGGCCCTCCGCTTCGAGCAGGCGGGCATCCGCCGCCTGCACATGGTCGATCTCGACGGAGCCAAGGCCGCAGAACCCCGGAACCTCCGGGTGCTGGAACGCGTGGCGACGCGCACCTCCCTCGAAGTGCAGTACGGCGGCGGCATCAAAAGCCGCGAGGCGCTGCACAGCGTCTTCAACGCCGGAGCCCGGCGGGCCATCTGCGGCAGCATCGCCGTACGACGCCCGGAACTCTTCGCCGACTGGCTCACGGAGTTCGGTCCCGGGCTGCTGATTCTCGGGGCCGACGTCCGCGACGGCAAGGTGGCCGTGCAGGGATGGCTCGAGGAGACCGCCACGACGGCCACCTCTCTCATCGAGCGTTTCCTGCCACAGGGCCTCACACAGGTCATCTGCACCGACATCTCCCGCGACGGCATGCTCTGCGGACCCTCCGTGGAGCTCTACGCCGAACTGCAGCGACAGTTTCCCGCGGTGGAAATCACCGTCAGCGGAGGCATCTCGTCGCTGGACGACATCCGGCGTCTGGACAAGAAGCAGTTGCGGAGCGTCATCGTCGGCAAGGCGCTCTACGAAGGACGTATCACGCTTGAGGAACTCGAACGATGCTTGCAAAACGAATAATACCCTGCCTGGACATCCGCGACGGACAGACCGTCAAGGGGATCCACTTCGAGGGGCTGCGACAGGTCGGCGATCCCGTGGAGCTGGGTGCGAAGTATGCCTCCCAGGGTGCCGACGAACTGGTCTACCTCGACATCAGCGCCTCGGAGGAGGGGCGTCGGACCTTCACCGATCTGGTGACACGCATCGCCGCACGCATCGACATCCCGTTCACCGTGGGCGGCGGTATCGCCTCGGTGGAGGATGCCGGAAGGCTGTTAGAGGCCGGCGCCGACAAGGTGACGGTCAACAGCGCCGCCGTGCGCAACCCCGCGCTGATCGATGCCATCGCCTCGAAATACGGTTCGCAGTTTATCGTGGTGGCGATCGACGCCCGGACGGTCGACGGCCGCTGGGTCGTCACGACACACGGCGGCAAACGCCCCACCGAGCGCGAACTCTTCTCGTGGGCCCGGGAGAGCGTCGAACGCGGCGCCGGCGAGATTCTCTTCACCTCGATGGACCACGACGGCACGAAGAACGGCTATCCGTGCGAGACCTTCGCCCGGTTGTCCGAACTGCCCGTTCCGATCATCGCCTCGGGAGGTGCCGGGAACATCGATCACATCGCCGAGGTCCTCACACGCGGATGCGCCGATGCCGCCCTGGCCGCAAGCATCTTCCATTACGATGAAATTCCCATTCCCGTTCTGAAGCGGGAGTTGAACCGAAGAGGCATAAACGTCCGACTTTGAATCGAACAGAGACGAAAACCAAAAAATCACAAATAACTCGAATACCATGAAAATCCAAGCCGTTCCGTTCTCGGAACTCAACCTCGAGAAACTCCCTGGCGGTCTCGTTCCCGCCATCATCCAGGACGACCGCACCCTGCAGGTGCTGATGCTGGGCTACATGAACCGCGAAGCCTACGAAAAGAGCCTCGAAGAGGGGCGCGTCACCTTCTACAGCCGCACAAAGCAGCGGCTCTGGACCAAAGGCGAAACCAGCGGCAACTGGCTCGACATCGTTTCGGTGGCCGTCGACTGCGATGCCGACACGCTGCTCGTGCGCGTCATCCCCCACGGCCCCACCTGCCACACGGGATCGAAGACCTGTTTCGGAGAGGCCGTGCCCGAGACCGAAGGATTCATCCGCTACCTGCAGAGCGTCATCCAGGGGCGCCACGCCGAAATGCCCGAAGGATCCTACACGTCGAAACTCTTCACGCGCGGCGTGAACAAGATCGCCCAGAAGGTCGGCGAGGAGGCCGTGGAGACGGTCATCGAGGCTGTGGCCGGCAACCGCGAGGCGATGATCTACGAGGCTTCGGACCTCA
>CALUJN010000090.1 GCA_944320985.1 uncultured Alistipes sp.
TCGGCGAACTGGGCTACAACGTCAAGGTGTTCTGCATCCAGGACTCGCCGCGCCGCGCCCACTCGATCGCAGCCCAGGGCGGTATCAACGCCGCCAAGAACTACCAGAACGACAACGACTCGGTCTATCGCCTCTTCTACGATACGATCAAGGGTGGCGACTACCGCGCCCGCGAGGCCAACGTCTACCGTCTGGCCGAAGTCTCGAATCTGATCATCGACCAGTGCGTCGCCCAGGGTGTACCCTTCGCCCGTGAATACGGCGGTCTGCTGGCCAACCGTTCGTTCGGCGGTGCGCAGGTTTCGCGTACGTTCTATGCCCGCGGCCAGACCGGTCAGCAGCTGCTGCTCGGGGCCTATGCGGCTCTGAACAAGGAGATTGCCGCCGGATCGGTGAAGAGCTACCCGCGTCACGAAATGCTCGACATCGTCATCGAGGACGGCGAGGCCCGCGGTATCATCGCCCGCAACCTCATCACCGGTGAGATCGAGCGCCACGGAGCTCATGCCGTCGTCCTGGCTACGGGCGGTTACGGAAACGTCTTCTTCCTCTCGACCAACGCCATGGCCTCGAACGGTTCGGCCGCATTCCAGTGCTACCGCAAGGGTGCCGGCTTCGCAAACCCCTGCTTCACGCAGATCCACCCCACGTGTATCCCCGTTCACGGAGACCAGCAGTCGAAACTGACGCTCATGTCGGAGTCACTGCGTAACGACGGACGAATCTGGGTTCCGAAGAAGCTCGAGGATGTAAAGGCCCTGCGTGCCGGCACCAAGAAGCCGTCGGACATTGCCGAAGAGGATCGCGACTACTATCTGGAGCGCCGCTATCCGGCCTTCGGAAACCTCGTGCCGCGTGACGTGGCGTCGCGTGCCGCCAAGGAGCGCTGCGATGCCGGATACGGTGTGAACGAAACCGGTCTTGCGGTCTTCCTCGACTTCAAGACCGCCATCGACCGACTGGGTAAGGATATCATCAAACAGCGTTACGGAAACCTCTTCGACATGTACGAGGAGATCACCGACGTAAGCCCCTACGAGCAGCCGATGCAGATCTTCCCCGCCGTACACTACACCATGGGCGGTATCTGGGTCGACTACAACCTCATGACCACGATCCCCGGCCTGTATGCCATCGGCGAGGCCAACTTCTCGGATCACGGTGCCAACCGTCTGGGCGCTTCGGCCCTGATGCAGGGTCTGGCCGACGGATACTTCGTGCTGCCCTACACCATCGGTGACTACCTCTCGCACAAGATCCAGGCCCCGAAGGTCAAGACCGACACCAAGGCCTTCGACGAAGCCGAGAAGGGCGTCCGCGAGAAGATCGCCAAACTGCTCTCGATCAACGGCAAGCAGTCGGTGGACGATATCCACAAGAAGCTGGGACACATCATGTGGGAGAACGTCGGAATGGCCCGTACGAAGGAGTCGCTCCAGAAGGCCATCACCGAGATTCAGGCCCTGCGCAAGGAGTTCTGGAAGGATGTCCGCGTCGTAGGCCGCGAGAACGACTTCAACGTCGAGCTCGAAAAGGCCCTGCGTCTGGCCGACTTCCTCGAACTGGGCGAGCTGATGGCCCGCGACGCCTTGAACCGTGAGGAGTCGTGCGGCGGTCACTTCCGCGTGGAGCACCAGACCGAAGAGGGCGAAGCCAAGCGTGACGACGAAAACTTCACCTACGCCGCCGTCTGGGAATACAAGGGTATGGACCAGGTTCCGGAGATGACCAAGGAGCCGCTGAACTTCGAGTTCGTACATCCCGCACAGCGTAACTACAAGGACTAAATCCATTTTGACGTTGAACTTTAAGATCGAAAAACAATGAATTTCACATTAAAGATATGGCGTCAGAAGGACGCTAAATCCAAGGGAGCGTTCGAGACCTACAAGGTGACGAATATCTCGGAAGACACCTCGTTCCTCGAGATGCTCGACATCCTGAACAACGCCCTCATCCACCAGGGCAAGGAGCCCGTGGCTCTCGACCACGACTGCCGGGAGGGTATCTGCGGCATGTGCTCGCTGCACATCGACGGACAGGCACACGGACCCAGCCAGGGCGCCACAACCTGTCAGATCTACATGCGCAAGTTCAAGGACGGCGCAACGATCACCATCGAGCCGTGGCGCTCGGCGGCCTTCCCCGTAATCAAGGACCTGGTGGTCAACCGTTCGGCCTACGACCAGATTCTGCAGGCCGGAGGTTTCATCTCCGTACGCACGAACTCGGTACCCGATGCCAATGCCATTCCGATTCCGAAGGCCGACGCCGACGAGTCGATGGATGCTGCCGCCTGCATCGGCTGCGGAGCCTGTGCCGCAACCTGCAAGAACGGTTCGGCCATGCTGTTCGTGGCAGCGCGCGTCTCGTCGCTGGCCAAGTTGCCGCAGGGCCGCGTAGAGGCTGCCCGTCGTGCCAAGGCGATGGTCGCCAAGATGGACGAGCTCGGATTCGGAAACTGCACCAACACCGGTGCCTGCCAGGCCGAATGCCCGAAGCAGATCTCCATTACGCATATCGCCCGTCTGAACCGCGAGTTCCTCTCCGCCAAATTCAAGGACTAAACCGGCGCGGAAGCGTTTCACGAAAAATCCCCGGAAAATTCCGGGGATTTTTTCTTGTCCAACGACGGGCGATCTGCGTTTCACGCAAATGTTATTTACAATCCCTCCCGACCTCCCTTTGAAAAGGGAGGAGCCGGGCCCGTCTGAACCGCAAGTTCCTCTCCGCCAAGTGTTCAAAGACTAAACCGGTACGGAAGCGTTTCACGAAAAATCCCCGGAAAATTCCGGGGATTTTTTCTTGTCCAATGGCAGGCAACATGCCTGGAACAACCGGTTAGCAGCCTGCGCTCCGCTACCGCTCAGCCGCCGATGCTTCGTTCCGCTTCGGGCGGATGGATGAAAGACGCGACACCTGCTTCAGATCGAATCGTCCGTAGATATTCACCGCCACCGTCTCACGAGGCCCGGATGTCAGCATCACCAGTTCCGAGTATCCGGGTGGTACGGCACTGCGCAGGTAAAAACGGGTCATCTGACCATCAGCGCTCTCCGACATCACCAGCTGAAAACGATAGTTCGAATGGTTCACCAACGCCTCGGCATCCTCCAGGAAACGGCTTCCGTCACCATCGTTCAATGCCACAACCCGGATGGATTCGATGCCGTTGAGCAGTTCGGACAATTTCACATCCCCCTTCTCGGCCGCCTGGCGGCTCATCATCCGCATCATCCTACGCTCCAGCTGTACGCTGGAGAAGCCATCGGACGTTGCGTACCGGTCAAAAAACCGACCCGATACGTTCTGGCCCCGCGCCAGGAAGGGCAGAACGATCAGCAGGAACAACAGAATCCGTTTCATGGTCAACTTTTTACAGATCCAGACAAAGTCCGATCGAGAGCGGACGGACCGTCGGACCTACATTCAACTCGAAGAGTGGCGTTACGCTGTAACGTACATAAACTCCTACGGAATGATAGGCAATGGCCGCCCCCACCCCGAAACGGAAGGTATTCACGCCATCCAGCGAATTTTTCACCTTGGGGCGCTTGTAGATGGCATTGGCTCCCATCGTAAAGTCGAAATAACCGGTCAGGGCCACCGACAAATTCCGGGCTGCATGGCACGAGAAGGTCAACGGAAGACCCAGCGACGTAATGCGGAGTTTCGATTTGTCAGCCCGCTCGTCGAGCGTGATGGGGACGATCATGCCGTTCTCGTTTCCAAGCGTGATCGAGGAGTCCGAAAGGCGGAAATTGTCGACCGTATAGCGCAATCCCGTCGAAAATCGGAAAAGACGGTTACGGCCCAGATCAACGCTCAACCCAATGAGGGTCGAGGAGAAATGAAACGACTTGCCATTGCGCAGGTCCAGAAAGCGGTCGCTGCCGGCCGGATAGGCTCCGTAATCGAATCCCGTCGGAACGTTGTAGCCATACTCCGTAGCGGCAAGCAGGGTCGGCGAAACCCTCGACCGCGGTTTTTCCGGATCGGCGGGCCGGAGCCATTCGCTCGAGGAGCCCGAAAGCGTGATGCCGAAGCCCGCCACCTCGAGAACCACATCACCCTCCTCGGTCGAACGCCGCAACGATGCGAGATCGGTATCAACCAGATCGAGACGTCCGAGGCTGTCGGCCGACATCGGTTCAGAGTCGGAGGTTTTCCACTCCATTGTGTCGTTTGCCGCCGGAGCCCGTTGCGGAACATCGGTCTCAGCTGTCGGCTGCGGAGCCGCCGGAGACTCCGCCGTTTCGGGAGTCTGGCTCCAGGCCGTGCAAATTACGAACAGAGGCAACAAAAGGGTTGCGGCTCGCAGGGGTAAAAGTCTCTTGTCCATTTTGGTATTCATTAATTTTGATTATCAATCAATTCTTCGAGCAGTTGATCCGGGGTCTCGAGCAATGCAAAGGATTCGAAATAGGCGAGTGTCTGCATGGCCTCCTCCCGGTCGTAGACAGGACGCCCGTCGATGTAACAGTAGGGATCACGCAGCAGTTCGATCCCGAGAAAAAGCCCCAAAGCCACCACAGCTGCAGCGGCAATCGTCCAAAGAAGTCCGCGCCGCCGCGGCTGCTGCATCCGGATCCTTCCCCGGGCAACCCTCCCGGCCGCAGATTCGGAGGTCGTTTCTCCCGACGGGCGGATTGCCGACAGCTCCCCCGGCATCCGTTCGGCCCCAAGGGCCTCAAGCCCCTCGAAAAGCAGGGCCAGATCCTGCAGCGAATCGGGCAGATCGTCCTCCCGGAGCGCTTCGCGCAGTTCCTGTTCTTCGGCATTCGTGGTCCGGGCCTCGGTCCAACGTTCCGCCAACTGTTCAATCCGTTCTTGTCTTTCGTTCATCGTTCATCATTTTTTGCAGCATTCCACGAAGGGCCGTCCGGCCTCTTGAAAGGATCACCCGCACCTGGGCTTCGTCGCAACCGATCATCGCGGCGATCTCGCGCGTCGGATACCCCTCGATCTCCTTCAGATGCAGCACCTCGCGCTGTCGCTCCGGCAGAGAGGCCATCGCCCGCCGCACCAGTTCCCGCGCCTCCCAGCGACGGATATCGGCTTCGGTCGAACGCTCGGACGAGACCTTCACCGCATCACGCCGCCGTTCGTCGGCCTGACGCCGGCGCAACAGATCATAACACCGGTTGCGCAGAGCCGTCATCACGAACGAATCGACCCGATGGAGCCTCTCTATCCGATCGTTCTCACGCCACATCCTCTCCAGCAGATCATGCACCACGTCCTCTGCCTCGGCCGACGAGAGCAACAGACTCTGCGCATAACGGAACATGCGGTCGCGCAACGGCATGAACAAGCGGGTGAATTCGGATTCCTTCATGGTATCTGTAAGACGATCTCGGCTAGCAAAACGCAACATCGAAACATTAAATATAGCATTTTTCCGCTCCAAATGAGACAATCAAACAGAAAAACGGAGGAATTTTTCAAAAAACAGGTACTTTGTATTGCATAATACTTGAAAACGTATTATATTTGTACGGTCAAAATAGTTGAACCCGGAACCAAACATCCGGCGCAAGCCGCTCCGAACATGAAAGAGACCATAAACGTAAACATCGCCTCCGTAGCATTCGTCCTCGACGAGGATGCCTACCGACTTTTGAGTTGCTATTTCGATGACATTCGCACACGGCTGCCCGAGGGTGATACCGAAACGATGAGCGACATCGAAGCCCGCGTGGCAGAGATCTTCCGCGAACGGGTGACATCTCCCATGCGTGTCATCTCCATCGAGGTAGTCCGCGCTACAATGGCCCAGATGGGCTCTCCGGCCGATTTCGGGGAACCCCGCCGTCCGAAAACAGACCCTAACACATCCGAAAGTGCAAACGGTCACCCGGAAAAGGGTCCCCGACGCCTCCGCCGTCCGCGTTCCAAGCGGTCGATAGCCGGCGTCTGCGGAGGTCTGGCCGAATTCTTCGATGCCGATCCCACGATGATCCGGCTGCTCGCACTGCTGCTGGTTCTCTTCGGCGGACTCTCCGTCTGGGCCTACATCATCCTCTGGATCGTCATTCCCGAAGAACCGGCCCGGAAATTCAACCCGTTCCGCAAAAAATCCTGAAACACAATGACTGCAAACAACAACCGACACCTCTACCGCTCCCGTGAAGAGTGCATCATCGCCGGAGTCTGCGGGGGCCTGGCCGACTTTTTCGGACTCAACGTCTCCCGCGTACGCCTCATCCTGCTGTTGCTGATTCTCTTCGCCGGACTCTCCGTCTGGGTCTACATCGTCCTGTGGCTGGTCGTCCCCCTGGAGCCTCAACGGTAAAAACCGAAACCCATGGCTGAAGACAACATCAAGGCGCAAATGCGCAAAGGAATTCTGGAGTATTGTATCCTCGCCATCCTCTCCCGCGGGGATTCGTATGCTCCGAAGATCATCGCCGAACTCAAGGAGGCCGAGATGATCGTCGTCGAGGGTACCCTCTACCCGATCCTCACCCGGCAAAAGAATGCCGGACTGCTCACCTACCGCTGGGAGGAGTCTCCCCAGGGACCGCCCCGCAAATACTACTCGCTCACGGAGAAAGGACGGGAGTATCTCGCCACGCTCGATACGGCATGGGAGGAACTCGTCGGACAGATCCGCAGAATCCGCCACGGCAAAACCGACAACGATTGACCTTCAAACGACGCCCCACCATGAAAAAGCTCCTGTGGATTATCCTTCCGCTCGCCGCATTCATCACCGCAGGCTGTCTCTACACGATCCTCCTGACTACGCCTCTGTTCGGCGAGGTTCTCAAGGACAGCGGCCCCCTCGCCACGAAAAGCATCCCGGTGCCGGAATTCAACGCCATCCAGGCTTCGCGCGGGGTCCGGGTCATACTCTCGGAGCAGGCCTCGAAAATCCACATCGAAGCCAACGAGAGGCTGCTGAAGCACGTGATCGCCGAAGTCTCGGAGTGCGAGCTCCGGATCTCGATCGATCCGGCCATCAAAAACACCCGGGATATGGAGGCTGTCGTAACCGTTCCGATCAGCAACCGGGAGATCCGACAGCTCTCCGCCTCAAGCGCCGCACACATCGAAGGAGATCTTCCCCTCCCAAGCCACGAAATACGCCTCGAAGCCTCAAGTGCCGCATCTGTCAGGACCGCCATACAGGCCGATGAATGCCACGTAAAGGCCTCGAGCGCCGCACGCATCGAACTTGCAGCCGTTGCCCCGACATGCCGGATCGAAGCCTCGAGTGCCGCCAAGATATTGGCCAGCATCCAGTCGGAGAGTTGCCGGGCAGACGCCTCGAGTGCCTCACGAATCGAGCTGTCGGGCAGCTCGAAAAACTTCGAGGCTAAAACGAACTCCGCCGCCAAGATCCGGGCCGGTGCCCTCGACACGCAATGTGCCACAGCCGACGCCTCGAGCGGCTCCTCCTTCGAGATTGCCGCCACGGAACATCTCGCGGCAGCCGCTTCAAGCGGAAGCTCGGTCCGCTACAAGGGCAACTGCCGCCTCGAGGCCTCGGAATCCAGCGGCGGACGCATCCGCAAAATCTAATTTCATCCGCAACGCACACAACCCAACACCATGAAAGAAGTCAAGAAATGCAGCATCTCGGGCGTGGCATTCACAATGGACATCGACGCCTACGAAGTTCTCGACGCCTATCTCGAGAGTCTGAAGAAAACCTATAAGGATACGCCGGACGGCGGGGAGATCGTCGCCGACATCGAAGCCCGTATCGCCGAACTGATCCTCTCCGCACAGGACAACACCCGCGTCGTGGAGAAACCGCTTCTGCTGAACATCATCGCACAGATGGGATCCGCCGAGGACATCTCCGACGAGAGTTCCGACCGCGACCTGCAGTATGAAACGCCGCGCATCCCCCGCCGCCTCTATCGCGACACCGAAAATGCAAAACTCGGCGGCGTCTGTGCCGGCATCGGCAAATATTTCGACATCGACCCCGTATGGGTTCGTCTGGGACTCTTTCTGCCCATGCTGCTGAGTTGCTTCGGAGGCATTCCGTATCTCTTCTGGTTCGGACCCCTCTTCGGGAACCTCTTCGGCATCTTTCTGATCTGCTACTTCATCATGTGGTTTGCCGTTCCGGCTGCCCGTACGGCACGTCAGAAGCTCGAAATGAACGGTGAACGGATTACCGCACACTCCATCAGCGAAGTCACCGCAGCCTCGAGCAACGATCCCGATTCAAAAGCCAAACCCATCGTGGCCGAAGCCGTCTCGCTCTTCGGAAAGATCATCCTCATCCTGCTCAAGATCTTCGCCGGCATTCTCGTCTTCGGGCTCATCATGGGCGCCTTCATTCTGGTCATCGGACTCTTTGCCGTCGTCATCGGAGGCCCCGAACAGATCCATCTGGGACGTCTTGCCGACTTTTCGCTCTGGGTGCCGATCCTCGGCATCTTCATGGTGCTGATCCCCGTCATCCTGATGATTTACGTCCTGATGTGTCTGATCGCCTCGCGCAAACCCGGCGGGAAAACCGTCCTGGCCATCTTCCTGCTGTGGATCGCCTCGATCATCGGTTGCTCGGTAATCGCCATCCGCGAGGATGTCAGCGACAAGCTCCATAAGAAAAAGGTCATCATGGAGCGGATCTTCCGCAGTGAGTTCATCATCGACGGAGATACCACGACGCTCGAACGTCTGCTCGAGGATTACGACCAGGAAAGCATCATCGAAGAGGGACGCCACACCGTACACATCACCGTCCCTTCGAAGTCGATCGACATCACCGTGAACAAAGGGGAAGGAGAACTGAAGGTCAATGCCGACGGCAAGGAGGTATCGATCCACGCTCAGACCGACACCTCTGCGGAGTGTCTTCCCGACAGCAAAGCCGATACGACGGCTCAGACACAAAAGGCACTCCCGGCATCATCCGGAGAATAATTCCGAAGCAACAAGCTCCCACAGACCGGAGGAGATCTCATGACAGAATCTCCTCCGGTTTCGTATGATCATATTTGGCCCTGTTTTTGAAAATACTGAAAAAATCACTAACTTTGACCGATTTTGTCGTTCAAACAAACGTGCGTATGGGAGCTAACAAATGTATCGGCATTCTGACCTCCGGAGGCGATGCCCCGGGCATGAACGCCGCAATTCGGGCCGTGACGCGAAGCGCCATCTTCAACGGCTTCTCCGTCAAGGGAATCATGCGAGGATACAAGGGCCTCGTATTCAACGAGATCGTAGAATTCAAATCGCAAAGCGTCAGCAACATCATCCAGTTGGGCGGTACGATCCTCAAGACGGCCCGCTGCAAGGAGTTCCAGACACCCGAAGGGCGCAAACAGGCCTACGACAACATGGTGGCGGCAGGAATCGACACGCTGGTCGTAATCGGAGGCGACGGCTCGCTGACCGGAGCCGGGATCTTCGCCCAGGAGTACAACGTCCCGATCGTGGGACTGGCCGGGACGATCGACAACGACCTGGGCGGTACGGATTCGACGATCGGCTACGACACGGCACTCAACACCATCATGGAGGCTGTCGACAAACTCCGCGACACGGCCTCAAGCCACGAGCGGCTCTTCTTCGTCGAGGTAATGGGCCACACGGCCGGTTATCTGGCCCTGAACAGTGCCATCGCCACGGGATCCGAAGCGGCGATCATCCCGGAGATGGAGACGGAGGTCGACCAGCTGGCCGAGCTCATCAACCACGGATTCCGCAAAAGCAAGAACTCGGCGATCGTCATCGTCGCCGAAAACCCCAAGACGGGAGGCGCCACGGCCCTGGCCGAACGCGTAAAGAAGGAGTTCCCGCAATACGATGCCCGAGTGACGATCCTCGGACACATCCAGCGCGGCGGCTCGCCGACGGCCGTGGACCGCATCCTCGCCTCCCGTATGGGCGAAGCGGCCATCGAGGCCATTCTCGACGGACAGCGCAACGTGATGATCGGCACGATGAACGGCCAGATCGTCTACGTACCCTTCGCCAAGGCGATCAAACACAACAAGGGCATCGACCGCGGCGATCTGGAACTGGTAAAAATTCTTTCGATCTAACACGGGTCGCCGACAGGCGATTCTGCCACTCAACCCCATGAACTTCAACGAGAAACCAGAACACCGGCGCATCAAACGCGTCATCGGAATCGGCAATGCCCTGACGGACATGCTGGTTAACCTGAAAACCGACTCCGTATTGGGACGGTTCAAACTGGCCAAAGGCTCCATGAGCCTCGTGGACACCCGGCTTCAGACCGAGATTTCGAAATCGGTAGCCGGACTCCCCTACTCGCTTTCGCTCGGAGGCTCGGCCGGAAACACGATCCGCGCCATGGCGCAACTGGGCTGCAGCGTGGGATTCATCGGCAAGGTGGGGCCCGACACCACGGGCGATTTCTTCGTCCAGGCGCTCGACAACCTCGGCATCGAACCGATCATCTTCCGCGGGCAGGAGCGTTCGGGAAAATGCGTATCGCTGATCTCCGCGGACGGGGAGCGCACGATGATCACCCACCTCGGAGCCGCGTTGGAGCTCTCGGCCGAGGAGATCGAACCGACGATCTTCGACGGATACGACTGCCTTTATGTCGAGGGCTACCTGGTCCAGAACCACGACCTGATCCTCAAGGCCGCCCGCACGGCCAAGGAGTGCGGACTGAAGGTGGCCATCGATCTGGCCAGCTTCAACATCGTGGCGGAGAATCTCGAGTTTCTCCGCACGCTGGTCCGCGAACACGTCGATATCGTCTTCGCCAACGAGGAGGAGGCCAAGACCTTCACCTGCGAGGCCGAGCCGCTCAATGCCCTGCAGCAGATCTCCGAGATGTGCGAACTGGCCGTCGTGAAGATCGGCACCAAGGGAGCCATGATCAAACAGGGCGACGAGGTCGTGCACGTAGGTATCATGGCCGCCGCCAAACGGGTCGACACAACGGGCGCCGGAGATTTCTATGCCGCAGGCTTCATGGCGGGGCTCTGCGACGGTCTTTCGCTGCGTCAGTGCGGAACGATCGGAGCCATCACGGCGGGCAAGGTGATCGAGGTCGTGGGCACAACCTTCGGCGAAGAGGCCTGGAAGGATATCTACCGGCTGGTCAGCAAGGTCAAGCACGAAAAGTACCTCTTCTGATGCTGATTCCAGGAAACGAAAAGCCGACCCTTTGCAAAGGGCCGGCTTTTCCGATTTTCAGAGCGGACCGCGACCGATAGGCCGACAGCCGCAGCCGCAACCACGAGCGGGAGCAGTCGCAATCAATCACGCTTTGCGGTCGGTCAGTCCGAACAGCCCCCGGGAGATTCCGCAACGCATCCGCAAAAGCCACAACGACTTGCGGGGCGACAGGCGAAGGAGAAATCCCAAAGCCAGCAACAGCGTTGCCGCCCATTTGGCGATCTCGGAGACAAGCGCCTTCGGCAAGCGGTGGTCCCGCCGGGCCCGGAGCCGCTGGCTGACTCCGATGTTAAGGCTCAGACGCCGGAAATAATCAAGAGTAAGTTTCTGCGGCGGAATGATATGCCACATCACGGCATCGGGAACATACCAAAGCGTTTCGCCGCCCCGTTGCAGGCGTTGGAAAAAGTCACTTTCCTCGCCGCCGATCAATTTGCCGTTCACTCGGCCCAACGCCGGGTCAAAGTCACCGTACTTCGTCACGACCGCACTCCGGAATGCCATATTGCCGCCCCCCGGAATCCGCCCCGCAGGAAACGGACGCACCCGCGGTCCGAAATCCATCGGGTTGGCAATGGGTTGCTCGGTATAGTGCGACATCCAGTCCGGACGTCCCGCAGGATACTCGGCGATGATCCGGCCACCGGCCACCGCGGCCCCGGGATTCGCGTCGAAAAACGAGGCATAGGCCCGCAGAAAACCGGGATTGATACGTTCATCATCGTCGATGATGGCCACCAAGGGTGCCGAAACCTCCCGAAGCCCCCGATTGCGGGCATGCGAGAGCCCCGGATTCGGCTCGAAGACCATGCGGAGGTTCAGATCCGGATACTGCGCGGCAAAGGCCGCAAACCGCTCCCCGGTATCGTCCACCGAGTTGTTGTTCACGACCACACACTCCCACTCCCCGGACGGAAGATCCTGTCGCACAACCGATCTCAAAGCCTCAACGAGTTGTTGCGCCCGGTTGTGCGTGGCAATTATGAGCGAAATACGAATCATGATGCGAAAGTAACGATTTATTCACAAAAAAGTGTATATTTGCAAAAATATCAAGCAACAACACCATGCAAAAATTGATTCGAAACCTTCTGCCGCTCCTGACGACCCTGCTCGCCGTAACGGCTTTTGCTCAGGGTGTTACCTGGAAAAGCACGGTCGAGGCGCTCGAAGGCGATTCGTACCGGATCGTTCTCGAGGCTTCCATTCCTTCGGGCTACCACATGTACGATATGGGACCCTACGAAGGTGCCGGCCCCAACGCCACCATCATCACCTTCACCCCCGGAGAGGGAGCCACGCTCGACGGCGCCGTTGAACCGCTCGTCGCCCCCCACCGTTATTTCGACCCCACCTACAACATGGAGATCGGAACCTACGAAGGCAAGGCGCAGTTCGCACAGCGCGTGCGGCTCTCCGTTCCACAGACCGAAATCAAGGCTCAAATCGAGTGGATGATCTGCGACGATACGAGCTGCATGCCTCCCGAGGATCTGGAGTTGACGATTGCCATCCCCGAGGGCGCCGCCACGTCGGAGGCCGTCGCCGAGGTTGCCCCGACGCCCGAAGCCGCTCCCGTCGCCAAGGATGCCGCAGGCAGCAAAAGCATCTGGGGACTGATCATCGAGGCGATTCTCTGGGGATTTGCCGCGCTGCTGACCCCCTGCGTCTTCCCGATGGTTCCGATGACCGTTTCGTACTTCCTCAAAGGCGAAGGCGGGCCCGCCATGGGCCGACTCCGCGCCGCTTTGTACGGACTCTTCATCGTCCTGCTCTATACGGTGCCCATCGCCGCCATCATCCTCATCACGCGTATCGTCGGAGGCGACGCCGTGACGGCCGACATTTTCAACTGGCTCGCCACGCACTGGCTCCCGAACATCCTCTTCTTCCTCGTCTTCATGGTCTTCGCCGCCTCGTTCTTCGGGGCCTTTGAGATCACCATGCCCTCGTGGATGGTCAACAAGACCGATTCGAAGGCCGACACCAAGGGACTTGGAGGCATCTTCTTCCTGGCTCTGACGCTCGTCCTCGTCTCGTTCTCCTGCACGGGCCCCATCGTCGGGTCGGTGCTCATCAAGTCCACCTCCGGGGAGTTCTGGACCCCGATCATCACCATGCTGGCCTTCTCCGTGGCCTTCGCCCTCCCGTTCACCCTCTTCGCCCTCTTCCCGTCGGTATTGAAGAAGATGCCCAAAAGCGGCGGATGGTTGAACTCCGTAAAGGTTGTGCTGGGATTCATCGAGGTCGCGCTCGGCATGAAGTTCCTCTCGGTGGCCGACCAGACCTACCACTGGGGACTGCTCGACCGTGAGATCTACCTCGCCATCTGGATCGTCGTCTTCTCGCTGCTGGGGCTCTACCTGCTGGGCAAGCTCCGTTTTGCACACGATGACGAAGTGAAACATCTCGGCGTGGGACGGCTCGCACTGGCCATCATCGTACTGTCGTTCGTCGTCTACATGATCCCCGGCATGTGGGGTGCTCCGTTGAAGGGTCTTTCGGGATACCTCCCGCCCATCACCTCGCAGGACTTCGTACTCGGAGCCAACACCGTCTCCGCAGCACCTGCCGCCACGGCCGACGGCATCGACGGCAAACGCAAATACAGCGACTTCCTCCACCTCCCGCACGGACTCGAAGGCTTCTTCGATTTGAAGGAGGCCGAGGCATACGCCGCCAAAGTCGGCAAACCGATCTTCATCGACTTCACCGGCCACGGATGCGTCAACTGCCGCGAAATGGAGGCCCGCGTATGGTCCGATCCGCAGGTGCTGGAGATCCTGCGCAACGACTACGTGATCTGCGCCCTCTATTCGGACGACAAGAAGGTCCTGCCCGAAGAGGAGTGGGTGACGACCGATGCCGGAAAGGTGTTGAAAAGCCTCGGAAAGATCAACTCCTACTATGCGTTGAAGACCTACGGCGTCAATGCACAGCCCTACTACGTCCTGCAGGACAATCAGGGAAAGATCCTCACCGAACCTCGCGGATATGACCTCGACATCCAGGGTTTCGTCGACTTCCTCCAAAAGGGGATCGAGGCCTACCGGGCCAACCGCTAAGAGACAGACTCTCCCGAGACAGGAGGCCCCGACTGCCGATATGCAGTCGGGGCCTCTTTTCATCGGGCGACCGGTACCGGAATTCAAGGCCGCGCTCCAACCTTGTCCAGGCACAGGAACCCGGGACGAAAACGGCACCGCAAGCGGGTCATCGCTCCTTTTTCACCTCGGAGTTTTCCGAGAAGGCGGCCTTTACCTCTTCCTCCTTTGCATGGCGCTGTTTCGAGGTCGGGGCTTCGCCCTCCTTGACCAGATGATGAATGTTGCGTTCGAAATTCGCCTCACAGGGCGAGCATTTTTCCTTCTCTTTCATAATATGGATATTTAGTTACGATTCGTGCGTTGCAAATTACGGGCCGCAACCTCTCCCGGAAAAAGGAAGAGCCGCCCGGAAGATTCGATTCCGGACGGCTCGCTTTTCGGTTTCAGCCAATCGGAGAAGATCGGAAATAGCGTCTCCGACACCCTCCGACATCGCGCTCAACGGCCTCAGCGCAACAAACGAGCCGGAGTGATCTTGAAGCGGAACGAAAGATCCTCATAGGGGATCCAATACTCCTCGCGCGGCATGGCACCCCACGAATCCTCGCATCCGAGCCCCATCTGCACACCGTCGATGCAGAGCCAAACCCGATCATCGGGTTCGATCTCCGGGAAGTGAAGCTGCTCCTTCTCCATGCCGCAGCTCAACGATTCGGGCGAATAGTGCAGCGCCGACGCCGAGAAGGGTGCATCCGAAGTAATGCGCAGCCCCCAACCGCCGGGCAGGCTCTGCTGCCACCAACGCAGGTCACTCTTCGTTCCGGTCTCCTGGGGCCGGATATAAGGATAGGGCTGTTCGTCAACGGTCTGGTGGTAGAGGCCGAGGAAGGAGGCCGTTTGGCGATCGGCATAGTTCTCTCCGGGACCGCGGCCGTAGTAGTCGATGCAGTCGAAATCCTCCGGAAGGGTCATCAGCATGCCGAAGCGGAAGAGGCGCGGCAACGACCGGTCGTCGGCCTGGCCCTTCACCTTCACCTGCTGCTCGACGGAGATCTCGCCGACGTTGTTGATCGCATAGTTCACAGATAACGTCGCGGCATAGGCCGGGAAGTCATACTCCGCACGGACGTGGGCAATCCCCTCCTCCAGGGAGTATTTGAGATCGGTCAGACGCAGCTCCGGATTGCGGATCGCATCGTACTTGCGCTGCAGGCCGGCGCCGAAGTCATTGTCCGTCGGTGCACGCCAGAAGTTCGGACGCAGCACGGCGCCTTCGGCCAGGCAGGGCGTTCCGCCGATCTCATAACGGGTGATGAGTCCGTCCCGGCGCCGGAAATCCAGGGTGAAGCACTCCGAGGCAATCCGCAGATAGTTGCGGTCGGCATCCGAGAGTGTCACCACAGGCTGCGTGTAACGATCCACGGAACGGTTCTCGAGCGTCAACGCTTCGAAGCGATGGCTTGCGATCGGGAGTTGGGCCCGCGCTACACACGCCCCGGCGTCAAGAGCCGGCTCCGCCTGCTTGAGCCGATACTCGACATTGAGCAGCACCTCCCCTTCGAGTCCGTCCAATACCAGCGGAAGCGTGTATTCCCGCTCCTGCTGCGGCGCGACATCCAGCCGGTCGAGCATCCCCGACTGCACGGGACGCCCCTCCTCAAGCAACGTCCACGTCAGGGTACAGTTCGAAAGATCGCGGAAGAAATTTTCGTTGAAGATGCGGATCCTCCCCGCACGCAGATCCACCGGACGCGTCCAGATGGACTGATGCTGGAAAGCAACCTCCCAATAGTGGGGATTCGGGCGCCGGTCGGGCGAGATCAGACCGTTGTCGCAGAAATTGTTGTCGCTGGCATCGTAGGGATTGAAGTCTCCGCCGTAGGCATAGATCCAGCGTCCGTTGCGCTTCACACGCAGCGACTGGTCCACAAAGTCCCAGATGAAACCGCCCTGGTAGGAGGGATATTTCCGGATCATATCCCAATACTCCCGGAAGCCGCCTCCGGAGTTGCCCATGGCATGAGCATATTCACATTGGATCAGCGGTTTTTTCGGATTGCCGGAGACATACTTCTCACACTCATCATAACTCCAGTACATCGGACACATGATGTCGGTATTGTCACCGCCCTGGGCCCGTTCGTAATGAACCGGACGCGACGGGTCGAACGCCTTGATCCACTTGTAGCAGGCCGTGAAGTTCTCACCGTCGCCCGCCTCGTTGCCCAACGACCAGATGATCACCGAAGGATGGTTGAAATTCCGCTCGACATTCCGCCGGTTACGCTCCAGATGGGCCTTCGCAAAGAGCGGATTACGCGCCAGGGTCTTCTCCTCATAGCCCATGCCGTGCGACTCGAGATTGGCCTCGGCAACGATATAGAAACCGTATTCGTCACAGAGTTCATACCAACGGCTGTCGTCGGGGTAGTGGCACGTCCGCACGGCATTCACGTTGGCCTGCTTCATGAGCCGGATATCCTGCAACATCCGCTCCTCGGTCACATAATAACCGTTGTCGGGATCCATCTCGTGGCGGTTGACCCCCTTGATGAGGACCGGCTGTCCGTTGACGAGCAGCTGCCCGTTGCGGATCTCCACGTTGCGGAAGCCCACACGGAACGGAATCACCTCGAGCGTCCGCCCCGCAGCATCGGCCAGGGAGACCGTCACATCATAGAGCGTCGGCGTTTCGGAGGTCCAGCCCCGGACCTCTCCGGCATCCAGCGTCAACCGCTCCGTCGTTCCGGAGACCTTCACCTCCCGGGTCAGATCCAGAGCCGGAGCTCCGGCGGGCGCCGTCAACGACACCCGGGCCGTACAGCCCCGGGCCTCCTTCGGGAAGAGCAGCTCCACATCGAGCCTTCCCCGGGTAAAGTCCTCCGAAAGCGAAGCCTTGAGCCGCACGTCCTCGACGTGCTTCACCTCGCGCGAATAGAGGTAACAGTCGCGCCCCACACCGCTCAGGCGCCAGAAGTCCTGATCCTCGAGATAGGATCCGTCACACCACCGGAAGACCTGGAAGGCCAGGAGATTGCGTCCCGGTTTCACATAGCGCGTGATATCGAATTCAGCCTCGAGCTTGCTGTCCTCGCTGTACCCCACGAACGATCCGTTGACCCACAACGTCATGTTCGAGGTCACGGAACCGAAGTGGGCGATGATCTGACGCCCGCGCCACGACGCGGGGATCTCGATCTCACGACGATAGGACCCGACGTGGTTGTTCACGGTCGGCACCTGCGGCGGATTGTTCTCGAACTGCTCGCGCCACGCATATCCGATATTCACATAGAGCGGATCGCCGTAGCCGTTCACCTCCCAGAGTCCCGGGACGGGCATCGTCGCCCAATGTCCGTCGTTGTAATCCGTACGGTAGAAATCCGTCGGGCGGTCATCGGCATCCTTCGTCCAGGAGAAGCGCCAGTCTCCGTTGAGCGAAAGGAAACGTTCCGAAGCGTTTTTGTCACCCTGCAGGGCCGCCTCCCGGTTCTCGTACGCAAAGAACGTGGCATGCATCGGCATGCGGTTGATGGCATTGATTTCGGCATCACGCCATGCATCGCCCTGGGCGAACATTGCCTCCGCGGAGAGCATCAGCACACAAGTGACAAGGGGTCGTAGTTTCATCAGCAACAAATTTTTAAGGTTTGAGATTGCGTCCGGAGAACCATGAAAAGATCGAATCCGGATCCGAAATACAAAGATACGGAAAAGTCCGGCGCCAAAAAACAGGCCCGGGCATTTTTATAGACAGTCGGCAGTTTTTCCATCGCCGGAGGCCGATCCACAACGGTGGGGACACCGCCCGGACGCATAAAAACAGAAAACTTTATTCGGTTTTTTGGGTACAAAATCGTATCTTTGTCAACAATCATCAAATCCAAAAGCTCACTCTCGGCAATGAACAAAAAGAAGAAATGGATCATTACGGCCATTATTCTGGCTCTATTCTGTGCGGCACTCGGCATCTATAACTACTACGGCAATCGCTCGACAGCCGAAGAGGAGGAGAGGCCCGTTGTTTCGTCCCGCTCCCGAAGCATACTCAACGTCAACGGAGTCATCATCCGCCCCCAGGCCCTGACCGACGGAATCACCACGGTCGGCAACCTGCTCCCCGACGAAGAGGTCGACCTCTCGTTCGAAACCTCCGGCAAGATCGTGGCCATCAATTTCCAGGAGGGTTCCACGGTCCGCAAGGGCGAACTCCTGGCCAAGGTGAACGACAAACCGCTGCTGGCCCAGCTCTCGCGCTACGAAGCGCAGGTCAAACTGGCCGAAGACCGTGTTTACCGCCAGAGCGCCCTGCTCGAACGCGACGCCGTGAGTCAGGAGGCCTACGAACAGGCCCGGACGGAATTGGCCATGCTCAATGCCGATATCGACATCGTGAAATCCAATATCGCCCTGACCGAACTCCGCGCACCGTTCGACGGAATCATCGGTCTGCGCAACGTCAGCGAAGGGGCCTACGCTTCGCCGTCGGTCGTCGTGGCCAAGCTCACGAAGATCTCCCCGCTGAAGATCGACTTCTTCGTCCCGGAGCGCTATGCCAGCCAGATCCATCCCGGGACACGCCTCTCGTTCACCATCGAAGGCCGTCAGGAGCGATTCGAGGCCACGGTCTACGCCACCGAATCGCAGGTCGACGTGACGACCCGTACACTGGCCGTCCGGGCCCGTTATCCGAATGCCCGGGGACGGCTGCTGCCCGGACGTTTCGCCACGGTACAGATCCGCATGCACGAAATTCCCGATGCCATCGCCGTGCCGACCGAAGCCATCGTCCCCGAAATGGGAGTCGACAAGGTCTTCCTCTACCGCAACGGAAAGGCCCATGCCGTCGAGGTGACAACCGGACTGCGCACCGAATCACAGATTCAGATCATCAACGGCCTGAGTGTCGGCGACACGCTCCTCACCTCCGGTACGCTCCAGCTGCGCGAGGGGCTGCCCGTCAAACTCGACCACGTCGAATAAACTCCACGCCGCATGAACATCTCCGAACTCAGCATCCGGCGGCCCGTGCTGGCATCCGTGATGACGATCATCATCCTTCTGTTCGGCTTCATCGGGTACAGCGCCCTCGGCGTGCGTGAATACCCGAGCGTCGACAACCCGATCATCTCCGTGCAGTGCTCCTACCCGGGAGCCAATGCCGACGTGATCGAGAACCAGATCACCGAGCCCCTCGAACAGAACATCAACGGAATCCCGGGCATCCGCTCGCTGTCGAGTACCAGCCAACAGGGACAGAGCCGCATCACCGTGGAGTTCGAGCTCTCGGTCGACCTCGAAACCGCAGCCAACGACGTGCGCGACAAGGTATCACGCGCCCAGCGATACCTGCCGCGCGACTGCGACCCGCCCACCGTTTCGAAGGCCGATGCCGATGCCACGCCGATCCTGATGGTGACGATCCAGAGCGACAAGCGCTCGCTGCTCGAACTGAGCGAGATCGCCGACCTGACGGTCAAGGAGCAGCTGCAGACGATCAGCGACGTGAGCGGCGTGCAGATCTGGGGCGAAAAACGATACTCGATGCGTCTGTGGCTCGACCCGGCGAAGATGGCCGGATACGGCATCACCCCTTCGGACATCAAGGAGGCCCTCGACCGCGAAAACGTCGAACTCCCTTCGGGCAGCATCGAGGGAAATACCACCGAGCTGACGATCCGTACGCTCGGACTCATGCACACCACGCAGGAGTTCAACGACCTGGTGATCCGTGAAGAGGATGACCGCATCATCCGCCTGAGCGACGTCGGGCGCGCCGAACTCGGCCCGCAGGACACGCGCAGCTACATGAAGATGAACGGCATTCCGATGGTGGGTGTCGTCGTCGTGCCGCAGCCCGGCGCCAACCACATCGAGATTGCCGATGCCGTCTACGAGCGTATGGAGACGATGAAGAAGGATCTGCCGGACGACGTCATCACCTCCTACGGATTCGATAACACGCGCTTCATCCGCGCCTCGATCGACGAAGTGAAGCAGACTGTCTACGAGGCCTTCGTGCTGGTGATCATCATCATCTTCCTCTTCCTGAGAAACTGGCGCGTGACGCTCATCCCCTGCATCGTGATCCCCGTATCGCTCATCGGTACCTTCTTCATCATGTATGTCGCCGGCTTCTCGATCAACGTCCTCTCGATGCTGGCCGTGGTGCTGTCGGTCGGTCTGGTCGTCGACGACGCCATCGTGATGACCGAAAACATCTACATCCGCATCGAACGCGGCATGTCACCCCGCGACGCCGGAATCGAAGGGGCCAAGGAGATCTTCTTCGCCGTGATCTCGACCTCCGTGACGCTCATCGCCGTCTTCTTCCCGATCGTCTTCATGGAGGGTACGACGGGACGGCTCTTCCGGGAGTTCAGCATGGTGATCTCCGGCGCCGTCGTCATCTCGACCTTCGCGGCGCTGACCATCACGCCGATGCTGGCCACGAAACTCCTCGTGCGACAGGAGCGCAAAAGCTGGTTCTACACCGTCACGGAGCCCTTCTTCGTCTGGCTCAACCGATTCTACAGTTCGACGCTGGCATCCTTTCTGCGGCGCCGCTGGCTGGCGCTGCCCTTCGTGGCGCTGACGCTCGGCCTGATCGGCTGGCTGTGGAGCGCCATTCCGGAGGAAATGGCGCCGCTCGAGGACCGTTCGCAGATCACGATCTACACGCGCGGTTCGGAGGGTGCCACCTACGAATACATCCGCGACTACACCGAAGAGATCAACCTGCTGGTCGACTCGCTCGTTCCCGAGGCCGAATCGGTCATGGCCCGCGTCTCGAGCGGATCGGGATACGTCCGCCTCTCGCTCACGGACATCGCAACACGCAAACGTTCGCAGATGGAGATCGCCGAAGAGGTATCGGCCGCCGTGCGCTCGAAGACCAAGGCACGGTCGTTCGTACAGCAGCAGAGCACTTTCGGCGGGCGCCGCGGCAACATGCCCGTACAATACGTATTGCAGGCCACGAGTCTCGAACGCCTTCAGGAGGTGCTGCCCGAGTTCATGCGCAAGGTCTACGAAAGCCCCGTCTTCCAGATGGCCGACGTCGACCTGAAGTTCAGCAAACCCGAGGTGCGCATCGAGGTCAACCGCGACAAGGCCAACCTGTTGGGCGTCTCGACGCGCAACATCGCCCAAACGCTCCAGTACGGATTGAGCGGGCAGCGCCTCGGCTACTTCTACATGAACGGCAAACAGTATGAGATTCTGGCCGAGATCAACCGCCAGCAACGCAACAAACCGGCCGACCTGAGGTCGATCTACGTGCGCAGCGACAAGGGTGAGATGATCCAGATGGACAACCTCATTTCACTGGTGGAGAATGTCGCACCGCCGAAACTCTACCACTACAACCGCTTCCTCTCGGCCACCGTCTCGGCGGGTCTGGCCAAGGGCAAGACCATCGGGCAGGGGCTCGACGAGATGGACCGCATTGCGGCCGAGACGCTCGGCGACGACTTCCGCACGGCACTGGCCGGCGATTCGAAGGAGTTCCGTGAGAGTTCGTCAAGTCTGATGTTCGCCTTCATCCTGGCCATTGCGCTCATCTATCTGATCCTCGCGGCGCAGTTCGAAAGCTTCAAGGACCCGCTGGTCATCATGCTTACCGTGCCGCTGGCCATTGCCGGAGCGCTGGTCTTCATGTGGAACACTGATCAGACGATGAACATCTTCAGCCAGATCGGCATCATCATGCTCATCGGTCTGGTAGCCAAAAACGGTATCCTGATCGTCGAGTTCGCCAACCAGAAACAGGAGGCCGGCATCGACAAGCTGCACGCCATCGAGGAGGCGGCACAGCAGCGTCTGCGACCGATTCTGATGACCAGCGCCTCGACCATTCTGGGCATGCTGCCGCTGGCCGTCGCCTCGGGCGAGGGCGCCGCCGGACGTGTCGCCATGGGTGTGGCCGTCGTGGGTGGCATGGTGGTCTCGACACTGCTGACGCTCTACATCGTCCCGGCCATCTACAGCTACGTCTCGACCGACCGGATCCGCAAATCGAAAAAGCAAAAGGCATGAAACGCATCCTTCTGACCATAGGAGTATTGGGTGTCTGGGTCTGCGCAATGGCCCAGGGACATCCGGCCACGAGTTCCGATTCGGCTCCGGACTTTCCCGAGAGCGAACCGCTGACGCTGCGCCGCTGTCTGGAGATCGGGCTGGAGCGCAACTACGACGTGCGCATCGTCCGCAACGACGAGCGCATCAGCGACAACAACGCCACGGCGGCCAACGCCGGCATGCTGCCCACGGTGGATCTCCAGGCCGGCTATGCCGGGACGTTCGACAACAGCCGCCGCACAACCCTCCGCGCCGGAGGCTCCGAGAGCGAAAGCAGCGTCTACGACCAGTCGGCCGATGTCGGCGTGGCGGTCAACTGGACGCTCTTCGACGGGTTCCGCATCCGCACCGAGTACAGGAAACTCCGCGAGCTGCAGCAGCGCGGTGCCCTCAACACGCGCCTGACGATCGAGGACTTCGTGGCGACCTTCACCGCCGAATACTACAACTTCGTGCAGCAGACGCTGCGCCTGGCCAACTTCCGCTACGCCATGGACCTCTCGCGCGAGCGCATGCGCATCGCCGAGGAGTGGTACCGCGTGGGAAGCTCGGCGCGTCTGGAGATCCTTCAGGCCCGTGTGGACTTCAATGCCGACAGTTCGCAGTACATGTCGCAGATCGAGCTGGTGACCGCCTCGAGGATCCGCATCAACGAACTGCTGGCCCACCCCGATCTGGGACGCGAATTCGTCGTCCACGATACGCTGATCGTCATCAACGACCGCCTGCGCTGGGACGACCTCGTCGGCAAGACCTGCGAGACGAATGCCGAGCTGCTGATCGCCGACCGCGACAATGCCATCTCGGAGCTGGATCTGAAGAGCATCCGCTCGCGTAACTACCCCTACGTGCGCCTCTCGACCGGATACGGATACAACTACAACCGCTACGGGAGCGGCACGAACCTCGCACGCGGGACGCTGGGGCTGAACGCCGGGGTGCAGGTGGGGTTCACGCTCTTCGACGGCAACCGCCGCCGCGAGCAGCGCAACGCCCGGATCACGGTCGAGAACACGCAGCTCACGCGTCAGCGCCTCGAGCAGTCGATCCCGGCCGACCTGTCGAATCTCTGGCAGGCCTACCGCAACAACCTCGAGGTCATCCAGCTCGAAAAGGAGAACCTCATCGCCGCGCGCGAGAACTACCGCATCGCCATGCTGCGCTACCAGAAGGGCGATCTCTCGGGCATCGAGGTACGCGAGGCCCAGAAGAGCCTGCTCGACGCCGAGGAGCGCATCCTCACGGCGCAGTACAACACGAAGCTCTGCGAGATCTCGCTCCAGCAGATCAGCGGGAACGTATTGGTCTATCTGGAATAAAAGACGGTACGGAATTCCGGTTGCCAACCTCACGCTCTGCACCTTCCGCCCCCGATTTCCAGCGATCGGGGCAGTTTTCTGTGTCGGTCCGATCCTCGTCGCAGTCAGCCTGCACCCTGCCGTCGGCGCGGGATTCTGCGACCGGTTCCGTTCCTTGCATCGGTCCGATCTACGTCGCAGTCAGCCTGCACCCTGCCGTTGGCCCGGTATTCTGCGACCGGTTCAGTTCCTTGCACCGGTCCGATCTACGTCGCAGTCAGTCTGCGCCCTGCTGTCGGCCCGGTATTCTGCGACCGATTCTGTTCCTTGTGTCGGTCCCATCCACGTCGCAGTCAGCCTGCACCCTGCCGTCGGCGCGGGATTCTGCGATCGGTTCTGTTCCTTGTGTCGGTCCGATCCCCATCGGTTGGTCCTCTCTTACCGCGCCGAGCTCCCTTTCCTGAGAAAAATTTCATGCCTTCGAAAATATTTTCCATTGGAAATTTGTTTTATCGGAAAATAAATACCATCTTTGCATCGTTCTTGATACGAAGATGAATAATGACACATAAAAGAGACCAATGAAAAAGCTGCTGCTGGGTATCGCCGCCCTCACGCTTTTCACAAGCGGATGTGGCGCCCAAAACAACCAAAAAAGAGAAAACACGAAAACACAAAAAGAGATGAACACGATTGCACTGACCAAAGCCGACTTTCTGAAGAAGGTCGCCGATTACGAAAAGAATCCTACGGAATGGAAATACCTGGGCGACAAACCGGCCCTGATCGATTTCTACGCCTCGTGGTGTGGTCCCTGCAAGGCCCTGGCTCCGGTACTCGAGGAGCTGGCCGCCGAATACGGCGATCAGATCTACATCTACAAGATCGACACCGAGGCCGAGCAGGAACTGGCCGCCGCCTTCGGGATCCGGTCGATTCCGACACTGCTCTTCGTTCCGATGGAGGGCCAGCCCCGAATGGCACAGGGGGCTCTGCCCAAAGCTACGCTCAAGAAGGCCATTGACGAAATTATGCTCACAAAATAGAGAGCCATGGCATACACCGTCGATGCGCGGCTCTGTCCGCAAAACCACCGCTGCCCGCTGCTTGCAATCTGCCCCGTAGAGGCCATCTCACAAGAGGGTTTCTCGCTGCCGGCGATTGATCCCGAACGCTGCATCGAATGCGGTCAATGCATGCGTCACTGCGGAAAACATGCCGTCCATAAAGTCGAGCACGATGGATAAACTCTGTCGTATTCGCGATCTGCAACGGGCCGTGATGCGTTTCGAAGCGACATTCGAGGCGCATTACGGCATCTCGTTGAACGAGGGAATGACCCTCTGCACGCTCTCCAAGGTAGAGCGAATGTGTCCGGGCGAGTTGGGCGAAGCCCTCGGGCTGACCCCCTCGAACATGTCGAAGGTCCTCCGTACGGCCGAATCGAAAGGGCTGGTTGCACGTGAAATGTGCTGCAAGGACCGGCGTCAGATCTACTACTCCATCACGCCGCAGGGAGGCCGGTTGCTCGGATCGCTGGACTGCAACGCCCTGGAGCTGCCCGCTCCGCTGCGCGAATGGATCGAGGCCGAATAGCTCACCCCCAGTCTAAAAAGAAACGGCCTCCGTGAGGCCGTTCGAACCGAGCAGACAGAATTGGCTCTATCAACCAATTCCCGTGCTACCCCTACTATCATGGATTACGAAGAGAACCTTCGTAATCTTTTTTTATGTCCTCAAAAGAGTAAAATTCCGCTTCTGCTTCCAGAAACGGCACACGCCCCCCAGCAAAGTTCCGGTTGTCTTCGTCGGGTTCCATCGAATTCCGAAAGACTGGTCCCGATCTTTCGGCTATTCAAGAAAATGGTTCTGGTCGTTGTTCGTGGCAGCGAATTCCCGCAGCGACTTCAAATGCCGGCGCAGCATCGCGGCAGCTTCCTCCTCATCCTGCTCCCGTACACAGCGCAACAACTCGCGGTGTTCGGCAAAAACCTCCTCGGAAGGAACCGTGCAAACCCGGTAACGCTGGTAATAACGCAAGACGTCGGGCGTGATCACAAGCAGCAGCGAGGCAATCACGGGATTGTGTGCCCCACGGGCCAGCGCCTGGTGGTATGCGAAATCCTTCGAGACGCGCTCGTCGGTATAGAACTTCTCCTCACACTCCTTCAGAGCCTGCTCGATCGCCGCCAGATCCTCCTCCGTACGGTTGCGGGCACAGAGTTTCACCGCCTCCACCTCGAGTAATTCCCGTACGTAGACCAACGACGCAAAATCGTATTGTTCGATCTGCAGGGCATCGGTAATCATTCGTTCCAGCACCTGCATCTTCTCCTGTGCCACGACCGTACCGCTCTGCGGGAAGGTCTGCACTATGCCGTAAAACTCGAGTTTCTGCAACGCGGCCCGCACATGGGCACGACCTACTCCGAGCTGTTCGGCCAGACGCCGCTCAGCCGGAAGGCGGCCTCCCGGCTGGAGACGTCCCGAATAGAGCTCCTCCTTGATGTATTTGAGGACCGTTTCAACCTGTTTGATATTGGGCGAATAGTTCATGCGCAGTCAAAATGGGAATTACGCTGCAAAGGTCGAAAAAAAACCAATCAAACCAAAATTATCCGCGCCTCATTTCTTGCAGAAACGCGATAAATGGCGCATCGATACAAGAATCGTATCCGGAAGGTTTCAAGCCTCGCTGGAGAGGGGCTCTCTCCACCCTGCGAAGAGGAAACATAAAAAATGCAGAGATTCTTCATTTTACATATTTGAACAAAATCGATCAATTTGAGAAATATTTTCACATATAAAGGCGACATGTATAATAATTTAATTTGAAAACTTGCCTTTTTGCTGAAAATTTGTAACTTTGTAAAAAACCAGAAAAACCAACTGACCGCAAGTTATGCCAAAACGAGAACTCTTACTCGGAGACGAAGCCCTCGCGCTGGGGGCCCTCCATGCGGGACTGTCGGGCGTCTTTGCCTATCCGGGCACGCCGTCCACCGAAATCACGGAATACATCCAAAGCCATCCGCTGGCTGCCGAACGCAACATCCACCGCTCGTGGTCGTCGAACGAAAAGACGGCCATGGAAGAGGCCCTCGGCATGTCGTTCGTCGGCAAACGCGCCATGGTCTGCATGAAACACGTCGGACTGAACGTCGCCGCCGACGCCTTTGTCAACTCCGGCATGACCGGAGCCCACGGCGGGCTGGTCGTGGTCGTAGCCGACGACCCCTCGATGCACTCGTCGCAAAACGAGCAGGACTCCCGCTTCTACGGAGAGTTCGCCTTCATCCCGACCTTCGAACCCGCGACACAGCAGGAGGCCTATGACATGGTACAGCACGCATTCGAATTGTCCGAGCGGTTTCAGATTCCCGTGCTGATGCGTTTGACGACCCGCATGGCCCACTCCCGGGCCGTGGTCGAGATCGGAGAGGCGCGGAAGGAGAATCCGCTGAGTTATCCGCAGTCGGCACGGCAATGGGTGCTCATGCCCGGCAATTCACGCGTACGCTACCGATCGCTCATCGAAGACCGTGCCCGTCTGGAGCAGGAGGCCGTCGAAAGTCCCTTCAACCGTTACGACGAAGGCCCGGACAAACGCCTGGGTATCATTGCCAGCGGCATTGCCTACAACTATCTGATGGAAAACTACCCCGAAGGGTGTCCCTATCCGGTACTGAAAATCTCGCAATATCCACTGCCGAAGGAACTCGTACGCCACTTGGCCGAAACGTGCGGCGAGCTGCTCATCATCGAGGAGGGGCAGCCCTTCATCGAGCAGGCCGTGCGGGGCGTGCTGCCCGCACTGATGAAGATCCGCGGGCGGCTGACCGGCGAACTCCCGCGCACCGGGGAGCTGACGCCCGACAGCGTCCGGACCGCCCTGGGGCTCGCGCCGCACCGGGCCCATGCGGCCAGTCAGATCGTCGTACCGCGTCCGCCCGCCCTGTGTCAGGGCTGCGGCCACCGGGACATGTACACGGCCCTGACCGAAGTCGTACGCGAATTCCCCGACGGCAAGGTCTTCAGCGACATCGGCTGCTACACGCTGGGATGGCTGGCCCCGTTCCACGCCATCGACACCTGCGTCGACATGGGCGCCTCGATCACCATGGCCATCGGAGCAGCCCATGCCGGGCAGCATCCGGCTCTGGCCGTCATCGGGGACTCGACCTTCACCCATTCGGGCATGACGGGACTGCTGGACGCCGTCAACGAGGGGGCCAACATCACGGTGGTGATCTCCGACAACCTCACAACGGGCATGACCGGCGGTCAGGATTCAGCCGGAACGGGACGTCTCGAGCAGATCTGCGCCGGCATCGGCGTCGATCCGGCCCACATCCGCGTTGTGGTGCCGCTGCCAAAAAACCGCGAAGAGATGAAACGCATTCTCCGCGAAGAGATCGCCTATCACGGAGTTTCGGTGATCATTCCGCGTCGCGAGTGCATCCAGACGGCCAAGCGTCACGCCGCCGCCAAAAACCGATAAATCCGCAAACGCCATGAAAAAAGACATCATACTTTCGGGCGTGGGAGGACAGGGAATCCTCTCCATCGCCACGGTGATCGGCCGTGCGGCCCTGGCCGAGGGGCTGCAGATCAAACAGGCCGAAGTTCACGGCATGAGCCAGCGCGGCGGCGACGTACAGTCGCACCTGAGAATCTCCTCCTCGGAGATCCATTCAGACCTTATTCCGCGCGGTGCGGCCGATCTGATCATCTCGCTCGAGCCCATGGAGTCGCTGCGCTATCTGGAGTGGCTATCGGCCGAAGGGTGGATCGTTACCAGCACCGTACCGGTGATCAACATCCCGAACTACCCCGACGAAGAGACCCTCACGAAGGAGCTCGAAGCCCAGCCGCATGTCATCGCACTCGATGCCGACGCCCTGGCCCGCGAAGCCGCCTCGCCGCGTTCGGCCAACATGGCGTTGCTGGGGGCCGCAGCTCCGCTGCTGGACCTCGATGCCGGACTGCTTGAAGAGGGCATTCGGGCCATTTTCGCCCGAAAGGGAGAAGCCGTAGTCGAGGCCAACCTCGCGGCCTTCCGCGCCGGGTATGAAACCGCCAAAAAACAGACCGCACGATGAAAGTACCCTTCGACCGTTCGTATCTGGAATCTGCCCTGAAGCAGATGGATATCGCGGACATCGCCCGGGCGACGATCCGCCAGTCGGGTGACATCGCCCGCATCATGGAGCGTTCGACGGGCCAGGAGTTCATCCACCTGGAGATGGGCGTTCCGGGACTTCCGCCCCAAGAGGCCGGAGTCGAAGCCGAACGCCGGGCCCTGGCCGAAGGCGTCGCCTCGCAATACCCCAACATGTACGGCATTCCGGAGTTGAAGACCCAGGCCGCACGCTTCATCAAGGCCTATCTCGACGTAGAGATCGACCCGCAGGGCTGTATCCCCACCGTGGGATCGATGCAAGGCAGCTTCACGACGTTCCTGATGTGTTCGCAACTGGATCCTGTCCGACGCAAGATCCTCTTCATCGACCCGGGCTTTCCCGTACAGCGGAGCCAGGTGCGCATCCTCGGCATCCCGAACGATTCCTTCGACATCTACGACTACCGCGGCGAAAAATTAGGCCCGAAACTCGAAAGCTACCTCTCCAAGGGCGACGTGGCTGCCATCGTCTACTCGAACCCGAACAACCCCTCGTGGGTCTGCCTCACCGAAGAGGAGCTGCACACGATCGGAGAATTGGCCACCCGTTACGACGCCATCGTCATCGAGGATCTGGCCTACCTCTGCATGGACTTCCGCAAACCCCTCGGACGCCCCTTCGAGGCTCCGTACCAAGCGACGGTGGCCCGCTACACGAAGAACTGGATCCTGCTGATCTCCGGTTCGAAGATCTTCAGCTATGCCGGGCAGCGGATCGCCGTGGCAGCCATCTCCGATGCGCTCTTCCGGCGCGAATACCCCGCTCTGCGCGAACGCTACGGCATCGGGCATCTGGGCGATGCCTACGTCCTGACGTTCCTCTATGCCGCCTCGTCGGGTACGAGCCACTCGGCACAGTACGCTCTGGCGGCGATGTTCCGCGCAGCGGCCGACGGAGCGCTCGATTTCGTGGGCGAAACCGCCGAATACGGCCGTCGGGCCCGACTGACGAAGGAGATCTTCCTGCGCCACGGCTTCCGCATCGTTTATGACAAGGACCGCAAAGAGCAGATCGGCGACGGATTCTTCTATACGATCGGTTACGGGACGATGACCAGCGCCGAGCTGCTCAGCGAGCTGTTGCTGTGCGGCGTCTGTGCCATCTCGCTCTCCTCGACCGGCAGCCGCCAGCACGGTATCCGCGTCTGCGTCTCGCAGATGAACCGTCCCGAACAGTTCGAACTGCTTGACAACCGCCTCAGGGCCTTTGCCGAAAACCACCGCCCGTAAGAAAAACTTCTGCCATGCGATACACGACAGCCGCGGAGGCGGTAAAACTCATCCATTCGAACCAAAGCGTCTACATTCAGGGAAGTACGTCGATCCCCGAGGTGCTCGTTGCCGCCCTGGCCGACCGCGGTCCGGAGCTCCGGGGCGTGAAGATCTATTCGGCCTTCGCCGTAGGGGCTCACGAGGCCCCCTACTGCCGGCCCGAATACCGCGAATCGTTTCTGGTGAACAGCCTCTTCGTGGCCAACAATATCCGCCGCTGGCTGGCCGACGGATACGGACAATCGATCCCGGCCTTCCTGGGTGAGATTCCGGGGCTCTTCCGCGACGGCACCCTGCCGCTCGACGTGGCGCTCATCAACGTCTCACCGCCCGATGCCGAGGGCTACTGCTCGTTCGGCGTCTCGGCCGACCTGGCCGTCTCGGCCGTGGAGTGTGCCCGGGTGATCATTGCACAGGTCAACCGCGCCATGCCCTTCTCGTACGGCGACGCCGTCATCCACTCGTCGCGCTTCGCCGCGGCCGTGGAGGTCGACTCGCCGCTGGTGGAGGTTCCGACAGCCGTGCCCACGGAGACCGAACTGCGCATCGGACGCGCCATCGCCGAGTTGATCCCCGACGGCGCCACGCTGCAGATCGGCGTCGGCGGCATCCCGAATGCCGTGCTGGGGGCGCTGAAGGACCACAAGCACCTCGGCCTGCATACCGAAGCGATGACCGACGGCGTGCTGCCGCTGCTCGAAAGCGGCGTAATCGACAATTCGCAGAAGGTCGTCCTGGCCGGCGTCTCGGTGGCCTCGCTGGCGCTGGGTTCGCGCCGGCTGTACGACTGCAGGGACTACCGCAAGGATCTGGTGATGAAGGATGTGGCCTGGACCAACGATCCGTTCCGCATCCGACAGAACCCGAAGGTCATGGCCATCAATTCGGCCGTGGAGGTCGATCTGACGGGACAGGTCTGCGCCGATTCGGTCGGCGTGCGCATCATCTCGGGGGTCGGCGGACAGCACGACTTCATGTACGGAGGAGCGCTCTCCGAAGGGGGCAAGACCTTCATCGCCATGCCGTCGATGACCCCCAAGGGTGAATCGAAAATCAAGGCCCTGCTGACCGCCGGAGCCGGCGTCGTCACTACCCGCCACATGATCCAGCACGTCGTCACGGAGTACGGTGTGGCGCACCTGCGGGGCAAGAATCTCGCAGAGCGGGCCCGGGCTCTGATCTCGATCGCCCATCCGTCGGTCCGTGAGGAGTTGGAACGCGCCGCGGCCGAACGCTACGGCTACTCGTTCCTCCACCTGCGATAAAACCAGGGGGGGGGCAGAAAAAAGCAGTCTGCCCGTCTGAAAAAATCCGGTTCCGGAAAATGGAACCGGGTTTTTCTCTATTTTTGCCGAAAGAAAACCGAGACGTTTTACCCATGCTCCGAAAATACCTCTTCTTCGACCTTGACGGCACGCTGACCGACCCCATGGAGGGGATTACCCGTTCCGTACAGTACGCCCTGCGCCACTTCGGCATCGAAGTGAACGATCTGAAAGAACTCTGCCCCTTCATCGGGCCTCCGCTGGCCGAATCATTCCGGGACCGTTACGGCATGAACGAAGCCGAGACGGCTACGGCTATCGCCCGCATGCGCGAATATTTCGCACCGAAGGGAATCTTCGAGAACAAACTCTACCCGGGAATTCCGGAGTTGCTGGCAGCGACCGCCGCCGCGGGGTGCGTGAATGTGATGGCCACCTCGAAACCGGAGCCCTTCGCCCGGCGGATCGCCGAACACTTCGACATCGCGCGCCACTTCCGTCTGATCGCCGGAAGCGGCCTCGACGGTTCGCGCACGACCAAGGTCGAGGTGATCCGCCATGCCCTCACGCAGTTGGGGATCGCCCCGGAGGAGGCCGTAATGATCGGCGACCGCCGCCACGACATAGAAGGCGCCAGGGCCGCAGGCCTCGATTCCATCGCCGTGAGCTGGGGTTACGCCGCACCCGGCGAGCTGGAGGCTGCACAGCCCGGCCACATCGTCGCGGATGTCGACGCCCTGCGCCGTCTGCTGCTCTGAATGCTCCCAATAGCATCTTGTCGGCTCGGAACGCCGAAAGCCGTTCATCCGTCGGTGCGAGAACCGGTCGTTATGCACGTCGTATGCCATCCGGAAAACGTCGCAAGTTGTACTTTTTCTTCCGAAAAGGTGGCAAAACAAAAAATTTGACCTACTTTTGCACCGTTTCAAACCCACTCATCAAGATCCGCACCAGGCATGGAATGGCTCAAAGACCTGCTTCTCGAACCCTCGGCCCTGCAGGCCGTCGTGGTGATCTCACTGATCTCCGCAATCGGCATCGGTCTGGGTAAGATCCGCATCCTCGGAATCTCGCTCGGCACGGCCTTCATCTTCTTCGTGGGGATCCTGGCCGGGCACTTCGGCATCAAACTCGATCCGGCCATGCTGATCTATGCCGAAAGTTTCGGGTTGATCATCTTTGTATACGCCCTGGGACTGCAGGTCGGTCCGGGTTTCTTCAGCTCGATGCGGGCCGACGGATTGCGCCTGCTCTCTCCGGCCGTGGGTCTGGTGATCGTCGGGACACTTTTGGCAGCCGGAATGAGCTACCTGCTGGGCATCGGAATGACCGACATGTCAGGCATTCTGTGCGGCGCCACGACCAACACGCCGGCACTGGGAGCCGCCCAACAGGTGCTCAAGCAACTGGGACTCGATGACAGCGGCGCCGCACTGAGTTGTGCCGTAACCTATCCGCTGGGGGTCGTCGGAGTAATCCTGGCCATCGCCTTTCTGCGCAAACTCTTCGTACGGCCGTCGGATCTGCCGGGGCCCGATGCCGAACACCGCAAAAACGTCTTTATCGCCAGCTACCACATCACCAATCCGGCGCTCTTCGGCAAGAGCGTTCACGATATTGCCGTGCAGAGCCACCACCACTTCGTCATCTCGCGCCTCTGGCGCAACGGACAGGTCTCGATCCCCACGTCGGACAAAACCCTCCAGCAGAATGACGTAATTCTGGTCATCACCACCCCCGGCGAGGCCGAAGCCCTGCGAATGATCTTCGGCGAGCAGGAGCAGAAGGACTGGAACAAGGAGAATATCGACTGGAACGCCGTCGACAGCCAGCTCATCTCGCAACGCATCCTCGTCACACGCCCCGAAATCAACGGGAAAAGGCTCTCGCAACTGCGCCTGCGCAACAACTACGGCATCAACATCAGCCGCGTCTACCGTTCGGGCGTACAGCTGCTCGCAACGCCCGATCTGCGGTTGCAACTGGGCGACCGGCTTACGGTCGTGGGCGAAGCCCAGGCCATCCGCAACGTGGAGAAGATCCTCGGTAATGCCGTAAAGAGTCTCAACGAACCCAACCTCGTTTCGGTATTCATCGGGTTGATCCTCGGACTGACACTCGGGAGCATTCCCGTGGCCATTCCGGGTATCTCGATCCCCGTCAAACTGGGACTGGCCGGCGGTCCGATCATCGTCGGCATCCTGATCGGCACGTTCGGACCCCGGCTGCACATGATCACCTACACCACGCAGAGCGCCAATCTCATGCTGCGAGCCCTGGGCCTCTCGATGTATCTGGCCTGTCTGGGGCTCGATGCCGGCACGCACTTCTTCGAGACGGTCATGCGCCCGGAGGGGGCACTGTGGCTCGGTGCGGGTTTTCTGCTGACGTTCGTTCCGGTGATTTTGGTCGGGCTCTTTGCCCTGCGGATTATGAAGGTCGATTTCGGATCTGTCGCGGGGCTGCTCTGCGGAAGCATGGCCAACCCCATGGCGCTGAACTACGCCAACGATACGATCGAAGGCGACAATCCGTCGGTCTCCTACGCCACGGTATATCCCGTCTGCATGTTTCTGCGGGTGATCATCATTCAGGTGTTGCTGATGCTGACTCTTTAGCATCCGGGCTCTCGGAGGACGACGCGTCCCCGGAATCCGATTCATCGCCCTGCAGAAAGTCGCCCAGAGCGGCGACATCCGAACCCGCGGGACTCTGGAAGACCCGCAATCCGAATTCGGGAATCACGGCCAGCACATGGTCAAAGACATCCGACTGAATCCCCTCGTATTCGGTCCATACCACCGTATCGGTAAAGAAATAGAGTTGAATCGGGATTCCGGTCTCTGTGGGCTGCAGCTGACGGACCATCAACGTCATCGACCTGTTCACGGGAACTTCGTTTTCAAGATAGCGTACCAGATAGGCCCGGAAAACACCCAGATTGGTCTGATGCAGACCGTTGATCTTCCGTTCGCCCGGAGCAATGCCATGCGCCGCATTGTAGGCCGCGACACGCTGCTCCGTGCGATCGATGTAGTCGCGCAAAAGATCGATCCGACGGAAGCGGGCCAGCATCTCGGGTGTACAGAAATGCACGCTCGTCATATCGATCGACACCGACCGCATGACGCGCCGTCCGCCCGAGAGCTGCATGGCATGCCAGTTCGTAAAGGAGTCGGTCGTCAGCAGGTAGGGAGGCAGCATGGCCAGCGTATTGTCCCAGTTGCGGATCTTGACCGTCGTAAGCGACACCTCCTCGACCGTACCGTCGGCTCCGTACTTCGGGACCGAAATCCAGTCGCCGACCTGCAGCATGTTGTTGGCCGAGAGCTGGATGCCCGAGACAAAGCCCATGATGCTGTCGCGAAAAATCAACATCAGCACCGCTGCCGAGGCGCCGAGCCCCGTGAGGAGTTTGACGGGAGATTTGTCGATCAGAATGGCAACGATCAGAATGACGGCAACGATCGAAAAAAATCCCTGAGCCGTTTGCCGCAGCCCCTTGATGGGTTTGTTCTGCCAGTCGGGACGCAGCGAGACGATGTGAAAGGCCGCACAGAGCAGCGCATTGATCAGTCGCAGGAAGGTAAAGACGATGAAGATCTGCATGAGCCGCAGCACGATGATTCGACCTGCGGACTGCTCGTCGAAAATCACCGGAAGAACCACCGTCAGAAGAATCGCAACCAGGACGTGACAAGCCCGTTTAAGCACCGATACGCTGAAGAGTTTGTCGTCCCACTTTATGCGTGTGCGTTCGACCAGACGCCGGATACCGCGCACGACGACCAGCTCCAGAAACAGATCGAACACGGCGACGACCAACACGACGAGCGCAAAAGCCACCCAGCGATCCGTCGTATCGCTGGTGGATGACGTGACGCCCAGCCACTCGAGCAGGGCATGCGTCCAATGTTTCAGAAGAGTTTGCATACAACTCCTCCGACCCGCAATTTCCGGGCCGGAAGAGCGTCTATTTCAGAATCCGCCCCACTTCGCCCTCGAAATTGGGGGTAAAAACGCCCTTGCCGAGATTTTCCAGGATCTCCGCCCGGGACCAGAAACGTCCGCCGTCAAGCTCCTCGCTCGGGCGCACCTCTCCGTCGTAGACCGTACGATATACGTGGACCAGTTCGCGTTCGCGCTCCGAACGGAATTCATAGACAACGACCTGTTCGGGACGGAAGTCGACGATGCCCAACTCCTCGCGCACCTCACGCCGAAGAGCCTCTTCGACCGTCTCGCCGTAATCGACATGTCCGCCGACGGCCGTATCCCAACGTCCGGGCTGGATGTCCTTCCACAAGGGACGATGTTGCAGGTAAAGCTCCCCGCGGGAGTTGAAGACGTGGAGGTGCACCACCGGATGCAGGAGCATCGCCCCGCCGTGGCACTCGCCGCGCGTGGCCCGTCCGACGACCCGGCCCGAAGCATCGACCACGGGAAAGAGTTCCGATTGATTATCGTGCTGCATGACGAGGGTATTTATGGATGTAAATGGCAATGGTTATCATGCCCAGCAGCGTGAAGAGAGCACCGGGCAATGTCGTATATTCGTATCCCAGGCCGCGGTCAATCGGCACGCCGCCGATGTAGGCTCCCAAGGCATTTCCGAGGTTGAAGGCCACCTGCACGAGGGCGGCGCCGAGCATTTCGCCGCCGCGCGAGTTTTCGAGGATCAGCAGCTGCTGAGGCGACGAGACGCAGAAGAGACACCCCGTCGTCGTGCACATCAGCGCCACGGCCAGCATCGGCGTACGGGCCCCGAAGAAGATCCCCACCAGGGTCAGCGTTGCGACGGCCAGCGTACAGCGCACGACCTTCTCGGGCGAGAAGCGGTCGGCGTAGTGGCCGCCGATCAGATTGCCGGCAAACATACCGAAGCCAGCCAGCATGATGAGCAACGTCAGCGATCCGGCCTCGAATCCCGCCGTATGGGTCAGCAACGGGCTGACATAACTGTACCAGCAGAAGATGCCGCCGTTGCCAAGCATTACCGAAGCGAGAACCAGCCACGGTCCGGCATGTTTCAGGAAGCGGAACTGCCCCTTGAGGCCCGTATCGGGGAGCGGCGGAAGCTTCGGAACCCAAATGCGGACGAGCAACGTGGCTACGGCCCCCCAAACGGCCACGATGGCGAAGGTAGCCCGCCAAGTGACCGCCCCGCTGATGAAGGTTCCGATCGGCACGCCGAAGAGGTTGGCGATGGTCATGCCGACAACCATGATCGAAACGGCCTCGGCCCGACGACCTTCGTCGGCGACCCGCTCTGCGACGATCGACCCCACGCCGAAGAAGGCGCCGTGAGGAAGTCCCGAGACGAAGCGCATCAGCAGCAGCGTCCAGTAGTTCGGAGCCAGGGCTGCGCAGAGATTGCCCAGAATGATCAAGGTCGTCAAGGCCAGCAGGATCTGTTTCAAAGGACGTTTGCGGGCTACAAGTACCATGAGCGGAGCTCCGAAGCAGACTCCCAGCGCATAGGCCGAAATCAGATGACCCGCTTCGGGAATCGAAACCCCGAGGCTGCGGGCAATATCGGGCAGGATGCCCATCATGACGAATTCCGACATTCCGAGCGCCAACGTACCGAATGCCAGCGCAACAAGACTCTTTTTCATCGTATCAACAAACTCACTAACCGGGCGCAAAAGTAACGAAAAAAGGGAGAAAGCGTCTTCGCCTACTCCCTTTTTTCAAATTTTTCACAAACTCAAAGACCTCTCCCGGCCGGGATTGCTCCGTGTCACACGGTCTCCGGTCTTTACAGCCCCGGCTCCAGATCCCAATTCCGGTCCCGGCTTTTGGCTTTCGATTCCTTGCTTCTGACTCCCGACTGTTCGTTCTCGATTCCTTGCTTCCGGTTGCCGGTCCCGGTTACTGTCAGCGGTTAACGGCCATGTGGGCCCTTGCCTCCCTGCTTCCGGTTATCGGTTCCTCGGCTGCTGTTCCTCGATTATTGGCTTTCCCGGTTACTGTCCCCCCCCCGATTGCTGGCTCCTCCGGTTTGCCGTCCCCGAGTTACTGGTCCCCCGGTTGCTGGTTCCTCCAGTTTGCCGTCCCCGAGTTACTGGTCCCTCCCGGTTACTGGCCCCCGGTCAAAGTTCGGGCCCCGACTCACGCGGCTGCCCCACCTCGAATCCCAGAGAATGCATCCATTCCACGGTTGCGGGATCAACCAGATCGTTGCGATCGGTCCAACGACGCTCCTCGATATAACGGGCCTTACGCTGTTCCAGCGCCTGTTGCAGGGGGAATGTGGGATGCGGCAGCTGCGATTTCTCGCGTCGCTGCGACGGACGGATCGTCCGATCAAAGACATCCTGCTGCGTCGGACGACGAGCTCCCTCCCATTTGAACCCCTTCAGATAGAGATCCTGATCCGCCGGAATCTTCTCCAACGGGTAGATATTCCAGACCGGATCCTTGCGATAAACGATCGAAACGACCTGTTTGTCCTCGATAAAGAACGAACAGTCGCCGCTCTCGATCACGCCCATCCCGGTAATCACGGGCGGTTCACCGTCCTGCATGTAATAGATCGTCTGCGCATTGCCGTTCACGTCGTCGCGATAGATCTCGTTGTCGCGGAACCAGGCCGTCATCTGTTTTCCGGCCACCTGGTTGTAATGCGTCGTATCGAGCTGGGCCACCATCATCGGACTGCCGACGAACTCCGCATGGGTGATCTGCTGGTTGGCCGTATAGATATCCATCACGTCGGAGGTGATCTGATTCGACTGGTTCCAAAGCACGGGGTTGATATAGAGATGAATCGTCGAATCGGTGCTGATGGCCGTCATCGAGTCGCACACGGCCTGGAAATCCGACCGGAACATCCGCACGTTCCGGAAGCCCTTCATCAGTCGGTAGATCGAATCCCGCGGCACCGAGAGCGAATCGACCGTATCTGCGACAATCAGACCCGCCAGCGAATCAGCCCTCGCCAACGAATCCGACAGAAGGCCCATCAGCGAATCCTGCTCCTGAATGTTGCGTTCGATCGCCGTCTGAAGCTCCTGCAGCGCTGCCAGATCCTCCGGATCAATCGGTCTCTGTTTGCCCTTCCGGGCCGCGCGGAGCTGGCGGGCCTTGAGTTTCGATTCGGCTTTCAGCCGCTGGGCCTTGAGTCGCTGCTCTTCGCGCTCCTTCTGCGCTTTGAGTTTGGCCGTAGCCTTCTCCTGCCGTTTGGCCGCGATCTGTGCCAGCAGCTCCTTCTTGGCTTTGGCCTTGGCGGCCTTCTCCTCGTCCCGGGCCTTGCGGGCCTGCTCCTTGAGGTACTCTTTGCGGGCCTTTCCAACCAGCGTATCCAACGGATTCACGGGCTGCGCCGCGAGCGAGTCTGTCCCGGCCGTCCGCAATGAATCGCTCCCTTCGGCAAGACCCGTCGTATCGCGCCGTTCCGTCATCCCGTCCCCACGCCGCGTCGGCGGGAGGGGTCGTCCGAGCGAATCCACCTGCGGAAGGCGTCGTCCCCGCAACGAATCGTCTCCGACAACCTCCGTCAACAACGAATCGGGACGAAGTCGGGCCAGGGAATCGGCCCGCAGCTGCGCCAGCGAATCGGCCAGAGCCGCAGCGGCTGCCGCTGCGGCCTTCCGCTGCTCCTCCTTTTCGTTGATCGTAAACAGGTACATCGAATCGGCCCGCATGAAGAGCGAATCTCCCTGCGACAGGTCATAACTCACCACCGCCGGACGCCGCGTCAGAAAGGCATTGCCCGGATCCTTCCAATACTCGCCGTAATCGCCAAATCCGATCGCCTTGTGTTCGGTATCGTCCAGCTGCAGGTCATGGCGCATGATCACGTGGTCTTTCACCCGGTAGTAATCGATACTGTCACTCCAGATCTCCTGTTTCTCGGTCAGAATGTAGCCGTTGCGCGTGATGATGTAGAGCGTGTCGAGCTTTTCGTAGGAGCCCCGATCGGCATAAAGGTAGTCGCCGTCGCGGTTCCAGATATTCGTATGCTCAAAGAAATAGGCGTTGTCCGTGGCCATGTTGTAGACCACCGAGTCCCCCTTGAGTTCATACTCGTCGTTGCGCATCTCGACCTGATCCACGGCTATCAGCTCCTTCGTATCGGCATAGTAGTATCCGCGAACCGCCTCGAGCAGGTTCTCGCGGTTGGTCAGCACGCCGCCGTCGGCAAATTCGCCCACATTGGTCTTCGTATTGAAGAGGAACTGATAGGTATAGAGCGTGGCGTCGCCGTCGACCACCTTCACGATGTCCGAATAGACCCGGGCTTCATTCACATTGCCGTCGTATTCGGCACGGTCGCCATAGATGTAGGTCGTATTCTTGTTGATGAGCACGTTGCCGAAGAACTCGATGCGCATGTCCGAATAACGCACCGCGGAGTCGCACGTGATGACGGCCCCGTTGTGCTGCGCGGCGAAGTTACCCACCAGAAAGACCACCGAATCGCCCGGAGCCACGGGTCCCATCAGATCCGACTTCAGATCGATGAGCTTCTTTTCACCTTCGGGCTGCTCGGGAGCCTGCATGCCGCTGCGCGCCGTCACGGCAACGACGGCCAACACCACGGCAGCTATGGATACGAGCTTGCGCACGGTCTATTTTACCCAATGTTTGTTCTCGAACTCCCCGTTGCGGAATTCCGGATCGATATAGACATACATGGCATCGATCTTCTTCGAGAGCCACTCCTTGAAGACCCGGTTCTGCTTGTCCTGCAGGGCCATCTCTTCGAGTCGGAGGTAGTCCTCATTGAGCGACGCCGTATGGGTCGGAATCACCTCCACCAGTTTGACGATCTTGGCCATCTGGTTGCCGAGCATGTCCTCCGTAAGGTAGGCCTCGGAGACTTCGCCGGGCTTGAGCTGCCGCAGCGCATTGTAGTCGTCGAGACTCTTGAACCGGCCGAAATCCTCCTTGAGGAACTTCGTGACCGTCAGTTTGGCATCGAAGGCGTTGAAACGCTCCAGGATGTCATGGTTCGAGACGATACCGCCGTTCATCTTCGACGACGCATCGTCGGAATACTTCAGGGCGGCCTGCTCGAAGGTGATCGAATCCTTGTGGATCAGATCGGCGATGCTGTCCAGCAGGTTCAGCGACTCGCCCAGCTCCTCCGACGTATAGACCGGTCGCAGCAGGATATGGCGGAAATGGTAGAGCTGCCCGCGCTTGTCGAGCATCTGGATGATATGGAACCCGAACTGCGACTCCACGACCTCGGAGATCTGGCCGGGTTTCAGGTTCTCGAGGGCTGCGGCGAACGACTGGTCGAGACTGGCCAGCGGCGAGGGGTCCATCTCTCCGCCCCGCATGGCCGTACCGTCCTGCGAATACATCCGGGCGAGATTCTCGAACTTCGCATTCCCCGTAATGACGCGCTCACGCATGTCGAGCAACCGTTCCCGGGTCCGCTGCTTGGCCGCAGTCATCGACTTGGGGAACTTGGTGATCTGCGCATAGACATACTGATCGGCGATAGTCGGCAGACTGTCCTTGGAGATCGACTTGTAGAAGCGCTCCACCTCACCGGGGATCACCGAAACTTTGCTGACCACCTCATTCTGCATCGACTGCGCATAGGCCTGCTCCTCGTAGCGCTGACGCATGATCTCGCGGATATTGAAGATCGGCATGTGGTGTTTGGCCTCCAGGGCGGGGATCGAGCCCTCCATGTCGATCATCTGCTGCACCTGATCCTCGACGCGCGACATGATGTCCGCCTCGCTGACGGCTACCGAGTCGATCTGCCCCTGATTATAGAGGAGTTTCTGCGTCAGAAGCGCTTCGAGCGCCTCGTTCATCGGGTCACGGTCCGAGGTATATCCCTCCTGACGGCGTTGCTCGACCAGTTGACGGGCGTATTCGTCCACTTCGGAGTAGAGAATCGACGAGCCGCCGACCACGGCGACCACCTTGTCGAGCATCACCTCGCGTTTCTGGGCCAGGGCGCCTGCGAACAGCAGCGCCAAAGCCACGGCCAATATCCCTTTCTTCAACATCTTGTCTTGGTTTCTTATTATCTTATCGTTTTGCTTCGTTTTCGTCGTTTGTACCGGCCATCGGAACACGCTCCGGGGCATTGTGCTTTCCGCCGAAGATCTTCACCTCGCCATTCTCCTCGGCCCGTTGGAGCAACTCCTCTTCGTGCTGACGGATGATATCGCCCTTACGCTGATTGAAGAGGATGCGGCGTATGTTTCGCCGCAGGCGTTCCAGAGGGATCGGCTCCCCCTCCCGCATCACGGCCTCAATCTGGAAATAGTAACGCGAATGGCTGTCGCGCATCTCCTGCACGGCCGTCGAGGACAATACCGAGTCGTAGTTCTGCGAGCGCAACGTAGGCAGATAACTCAGGAACTCGGGAAAATCGATCCATTGCTCCCGGAAATCATTGACCGTAAAGTTGTTCTTCTCACAGATATCGCTGAAATCCTGCTGCTGGGCCTTCGATTTCGAAGCCATCAGCGTCTTGAGCTGCGCGGCCTGCCGGTATCCGGATCCGAACTGCACGATACGACCCTTGACGATCGTTCGGTCCAGTTTGAAATCGGACTTGTGAGCATTGTAGTAGGCGGCAATCTCCTCTTCGGTAAAAAGCGTATCGATCGAACGGTCGACATAGTGCTGATCGAGCTGGCGGATCAACAGCGCCTGCCGATACTCTTCGACCATCTTGTCGATATCGCCCGCCGAGGAGGAGAAGAGCGTCTCGGCCTCCTCGAGTTTGAGCTGTTTGACGATCCACCGATCGACATAGAGGTTCATAAAGGCCATGCTGTCCTCGCCCGAGAGCCCTTTCGGGACCACCGAACGGACATCCTTCATGCGCAACTCCTTGCCTCCAGCCCGAGCGATGGTCGTATCGCTGGCAAAATAACGCGGCAGCTCCCGGCAACCTGCCAGGAGCAAGACGCTCGCCGCGACCGTTATTTTCGCTCGCCAATTCATTATCCAGAGGGCAAAGATAGGCTTTTTACTCGTAAGTAACGCACTTTCCGGGTGGAATATTACACCCCGGCCGGATTTTTCTCTGCCGGTTTCATGCGGCGCAGCGTCCGGAACATCATCCAGCCCGAGAGGCCGGAGAGGACCACGGCGACGGCGTAGATCACGCCATAAAGGGTCCGGCTCTCCACCAGATCGATCAGCAGGGTGGAAGACTCCTCGCCGGGCGTCACGAAGAGGATCATGAGCAGATAGGCCGCAGCGTTGTTCAGGGCATGAAGGATCATCGAGGGCCAGAGTGAATCGGTGGCCAGGTAGACATATCCGAGAATCAACCCCACGACCGTCGCGCTGACGACCTGTACGGGCTGTACGTGCAGCACCCCGAAGAAGAGCGACGAGACGAGCCACGCCACCGTGACACCGTATCGCTCGCGCAGACTCCCCAGCACGACGCCGCGACAGAGCAACTCCTCAAAAACAGGCGCGAGAACGATCAGCGAGAGCATGGTCCAGAAACCGCGGCCGACATCGAGCGTAAGGTCGGGCAATACCCGCAAGAGGGGTTCGAGAACGATTCCCACGGCAAAGATCAGCACAAAGGCCCACAGCAGCAGCGTCGGGTTGAGCCCTCGGATCGAGAAGCGGGCCCAGACGCCGCGCCCTCCGCGCACATGACGATACCAGAGGACGGCGGCCAACGTCACCGACATTGAAACCAGATAGAGTACGGCCATCATCTTGCCCACGACATTGGGAGCCATCTCCGCGCCGGAGTCTGCAGGTCCTGCGACCGCCAGAAAGATCCGGCCCAGAATTCCCACCAGAATCTGGGCCACAAAGGCGATTCCCAACATGGCCAACAGATCACCGAAGGAGGGGAAACGACTCCCTGTAGATTGGGACACCGTCTCCGGTGCAGGATCCTGCACGGGATTTTCCCGTACGGAAGGCTCTTGAGAGGGTTCTTTTCTGTCACTCATAATAAATTGCGCATCGGGGTTTTACCCGTTTCGGGCGGCATGCCGCCCACCCTGTCGCCACTCCGCCGAAAAGGCGGAAGACCGGATTCCGGGCCCCGGCATAACAGCCTCCAAAGATACGAAAAATTCGTTTAACGCCCCCCAAAGGATCGAAAATCTTCCCTTGCAGAACCGAAACGGCACCACACCCCGCTGCAGGGGTCATTTTGCGAAAAGCTCCTCCCGGGATTTGCACGGGCCATATTATTTGCGTAAATTTGCCTGCTTATAAACCGAATCTGAAAAATGGGAAAGGTAATCGCTTTGGCCAACCAGAAGGGAGGCGTGGGAAAGACCACCACGGCCATCAACCTGGCGGCGTCGCTGGCCCTGCTGGGCAAAAAAGTGTTGCTGTTGGATGCCGATCCACAGGCCAACGCCACATCGGGTCTGGGTTTCGACATCAACCTCGAAGGCATCTATGAATGCCTTTCGGGCCAGAAACAGGCCGAAGAGGTGATCCTCCGCAGCCCCGACGTCAAGAACCTCTGGCTCCTGCCTTCGTCGATCGATCTGGTGGCTGCCGACACCGAACTGCCCAAGATGGAGAACGCACACTTCATCATGAAACGCATCGTCGACTCCGTACGCGAACGTTTCGACTACATCTTCATCGACTGCTCGCCGTCACTGGGCTACACCACGGTCAACATCCTCACGGCTGCCGACACGGTGCTGATCCCCGTGCAGTGCGAATACCTCGCCCTGGAAGGGCTCTCCAAGCTGCTCAACACGATCCGCAAGGTCAAGTCGAGCCTCAACCCGTCGCTCGACATCGAGGGATTCCTTCTGACGATGTACATGCGCAACCGGCTCAACAACCAGGTCGTTACCGAGGTCCGCGAGCACTTCGGAGAGCTGGCCTACGACACAATAATCCAGCGCAATATCCGTTTGGGTGAGGCCCCCTCGCATGGAAAACCCGTCATGCTCTACGACGCCGGCGCCGTCGGTTCGGAGAATTACCTGAACCTGGCCCGCGAATTTTTGAAGCGCAACCGCAAAAAACGCAACTGACAACTCCGCGGGGGGGGGCATGGACATGTGCGCTCCTGCGGCACCATATATTAAAGAGGAACAGTCATGAAACCACAGAAGGGATTAGGCCGGGGGCTCGACGCGATTTTCGGCAGCGAGGCCCTCGGCGTGAAGCTCAAGCCGATGAGCCAAATGGCCGAGATCGAGATCGCCGACATCATCCCCAACCCCACCCAACCGCGAACCCAGTTCGATGAGGAGGCCCTCGACGAGCTGGCCGATTCGATCCGACAGCTGGGGGTCATCCAGCCCGTGACGGTAAAGAAGACCGCCGAAGGGAAATATATCATCATCAGCGGCGAACGCCGCTGGCGCGCGGCGCAACGCGCCGATCTGAAGACCCTCCCGGCCTATATCCGTGAGGTCGACGACGAGAACCTCCACGCCATGGCTCTTGTGGAGAACATCCAGCGTCAGGACCTCAACGCCATCGAAATCGCCCTGGGCATGCAGCGTCTGATCGACGAATGCCACCTCACGCAGGACGCCCTTTCAGAGAAGGTGGGCAAGAAACGCTCGTCGGTGTCGAACTACCTGCGCCTGCTCAAGCTACCCGACGAGGTGCAGCTCGCACTCAAGGAGGGGCTGATCTCCATGGGCCACGCCAAGGCCATCGCCGGGGCCTCCGCCGAACAGCAGCTGCGCGTGCTGAAACGCTGCATCAGGAAGGGACTTTCGGTGCGTCAGGTCGAGGAGCTGGTGCGCACGCTCACCGAAGCGCCGGCCAAAGAGGCACAGAATGTGGAGGACGAAGAGTATCCCGAGAGCTACTCGCGACTGGTCGAACAGCTCGAGAACTACTTCTCGGAGGATATCTCGATCAAACGCTCGAAGAACGGCGGCGGCAAGATCGTCATCGGTTTCAACGACGACCGGGACATCGAGCGGTTCATCGAGCGATTCAGCAAACGCCCCTAAATTCGGCAGACAAGATGGCGAAGATCCGGTTTTTCCTGTTGCTCGTTGCGGCGGTCGTGTCGGGAATGCACACCGTCCGGGCTCAGTTGCCGCGCAGTGCCCGCAGCATTGTGCGGGGCGGCATGTTCCAGAAACCGGATTCGCTCAGGGCTCAGCGCGACTCGATCCGCTTTGCGGAGCTCGCGTTGCGAATCGACTCGGCACAACAGATCGACTACGCGGCAGACTCGGCCGCCGTCGCAGCCCTGCGCACGGACGATCTGCGAAGCCTCGATTCCGTTGCCTTGGCCCGCTATAACGCCGCCTTGCAGGGCATCGACACCACAACCAAACGCAAGGTCTACAAAAAAGGCTGGCTGATGAGCGATTCAATGTCGCTCTCGAAGGTGTGCTGGATCTCGACGGTGCTGCCCGGATACGGACAGGTCTACAATAAACAGTACTGGAAACTGCCGATTCTCTACGGACTGGTCGGCACGGGACTGGGCCTCTACATCCACGAAAACAAAACCTACAAGCCCCTTCGGCGCCAGTACGACTCCTATACGAACGTCAGCCTCTCGCGGACACCCGAACTCGACGCCCTGCAGACGAAGATGATCCGCAGCAACACCCGCCGGCAGGTCTATCTGGGAATTACCATCGCCTCATACATCTATTTCATCGGAGATGCCGCCGTGAGCTACAAGACCAACGAGGTATCGTCGGTCAAGAAGGCCACGACGCTGGCCTGCATCTTCCCCGGGGCGGGACAGATCTACAACCGCAGTTATTGGAAGGTGCCGTTCGTGGTGGGAGGCTTCGCCTCGATGATCTACTGCATCGACTGGAACAACCGGGGATTCCAACGCTTCAAGAAGGCCTACAACCTGCTCTCCGACTACGAGCAGCACCCCGAAAACTACCCGAACGGCCCGACGGATGAGTTCCGCGGACGTTACTCGGCCGACTTCATCAAGAACCTCCGGGACAACTACCGCCGCAACCGCGACCTGTGTATCATTCTCTCGGGAGCGCTCTACGTTCTGCAGATTATCGACGCACACGTCGACGCACACTTGAAGGACTACGACATTTCGGACGATCTGTCGATGAACCTCGAGCCGCTGGTCAACTACACGTATGTTCCGACACTGCAGGGCAACCGTCCGGTCTTCGGATTCAACCTGAGCCTCAACTTTTAGACGATGAAAAAACTCCTGATATGCACCCTGCTACTGGCTATTGCCGTTCCGGTATCGGCTCTGGACCGCAGCCCCCGAAAGAAAAAACGCTCGAAAAAGAACGACACGGAACAGGTGGAAGCAGTCCCGGCTCAGGATACAACCCGTACGATCTGTCCGGAGCCGGTGGACATGGCGACTCCCGAGCCCCCTGCAGAGCCCGAAGTGAACGACATCACATTGGGTCTGACAGCCGAACAGGCCGATTCGCTGCTGGCCGAGTGGCGGGAGCGGCAACGACAGGATGCCTTCAACGAATTTTTCCGGCACTACATTCTGGAAGACTCGACGGTCATGGCCGACCAGACTCCCGATTCGGTCTATGCACGCCGGTTGCTGGATCTCGCCTCCCCGATCCAGTTACCGTTCAACTCGATCGTCAAAGGGTATATCAACCGCTATGTCGATCCGCGCTCGGGGACGATCAGCCGGATTCTGGGCATGTCGCAATACTACTTCCCGATCATCGAGGAGGAGCTGCTCCGGGCGGGACTTCCGGTGGAACTGCGCGCCCTTCCGATCATCGAATCGGCCCTCTCGCCGACGGCCGTCTCACCGATGGGGGCCGTGGGTTTATGGCAGTTCATGCCGACAACGGGCAAGAGCTACGGTCTGGAGATCAACTCGCTGGTCGATGAACGGCGGGATCCACACCGCGCCACGGAAGCCGCCTGCCGTTTCCTGAAGGACCTCTATTCGATCTACAACGACTGGACGCTGGCTATCGCGGCCTACAACTGCGGGCCGGGGAATGTCAACAAGGCGCTGGCGCGTTCGGGCGGCAAGACCTTCTGGGAGATCTACGACTATCTGCCGCGCGAGACCCGCGGTTATGTTCCGGCCTTCATCGGAGCAACCTACGCCTATGCCTACCACCAACTCCATGACATCGAACCGACCGAGGCGCCGATTCCCCTTTCGGTGGATACGCTGCACATCAATCGGTTGATGCATCTGAACCAGATCTCCTCGACGATCGACCTGCCGCTGGAGACCTTGCGGCAGCTCAATCCGCAGTACAAACTGGATATCGTCCCGGCTACGACGAAGTGCTACACGCTGGTGCTGCCGCAACGCAACATTTCGGAGTACATTGCACACGAAACCGAGATCCAGGCCAAGGATTCAATGTACCTGAAGGAGTACATCAACCCGGCGAACATCGACAAGAAGAAGAAGGAGCCGAGCGGTACGATCTACATTGTCAAAAAGGGCGACACGCTGGGAGCCATTGCCCGCCGTTATCGCGTGACAACTTCGCAGTTGATGCGGTGGAACAACATCAAAAGCGCCAACAGGCTTCAGATCGGCCAACGCCTGCGAATCGAAGGACGATAATGATCCCGGATCACGATACCATCGTCGCGCCGGCCACGGCGCCGGGCGGGGCTCTTGCCATTATCCGTGTGAGTGGCGCGGATGCGCTGTCGCTCTGCGATCGGATCTTCCGGGGCGGGCGGCCGCTTGTACAGGCCGCGGCCAATACGGTTCATTACGGCCGCATCCTGGACGGGGAACGGGTGGTGGATGATGTTTTGGTCACGGTATTCCGGGCTCCGCACTCCTACACGGGCGAGGATTCGGTTGAAATCTCATGTCACGGCTCCTCCTATATCGTTTCTGAAACGCTCCGTCTGCTGATCGCTGCGGGTGGTCGCATGGCCCAACCCGGGGAATATACGATCCGGGCCTATCTGAATGGCAAACTGGACCTGTCGCAGGCCGAGGCCGTCGCCGATCTGATCGCCTCGTCAACACGGGCGGCCCATACGCTGGCCACGAACCAGATGCGGGGTGGTTATTCCGAAGAGTTGGAGGGGCTTCGCGACCAACTGCTGAACCTTAGCTCGCTGCTGGAACTCGAACTGGACTTTTCGGAAGAGGATGTGGAGTTTGCCGACCGACAGGCATTACGCGAGACTATGGAACGGATCGGGGCAGAGATCGGTCGACTGTGCAGCTCCTTTTCGCTGGGCAATGCCATCAAGGAGGGGGTTGCGGTAGCGATTGTCGGGGCTCCGAATGTCGGCAAATCGACGTTGCTGAACCGTTTGTTGAACGAGGAGCGGGCGATGGTCTCGGAGATTGCCGGCACGACCCGCGACGTAATCGAAGAACGGGTCAATATCGGAGGTGTGCTGTTTCGGTTTCTCGATACGGCAGGTATCCGTGCCACAGGAGATCGATTGGAGCAGATGGGTATCGAACGCACGATGGAGAGCATCCGCCGGGCACAAATTATCATCCGCTTGCTGGATGCACAGTCCATGGCGGACGGCATGGCGGGCCCGGATCCGGAATTCGAGCTCGGCCCCGGGCAACGGATGCTGACGGTAGTGAACAAACTGGATGCAGCACCTGCGAAGTTCCAGTTGCCGGAAGGGGCGATCGGAATTTCAGCCAAACGGGGAGACGGGGTCGATGAATTGAGAGAAGCGTTGCGCGGGGCCGTGGATACGGAGGGATTATACCACGGCGATCCGGTTGTTTCGAACAGCCGTCATTACGAGGCGCTGACAGCCGCCCGCGAGTCGCTGGCCCGGGCATTGGCCGGATTGGACGAAGGGCTTCCAGCCGATCTGCTGAGCGAGGAGATCCGTCCGGTAATTCGCCATTTGGGTGAGATCACGGGACGAGGCGCCATCGCCCCGGACGAAGTTCTGAGCAATATCTTCTCAAAGTTCTGCATCGGAAAATGAAGCTCAAAAATCAAAAGTAAAATCAGATATAAAACGGATATAATTCAAGTGAAATATCGGCTGAAACTCAATGAATTGAGAAAGGTCGAAAAGAGAGCGAAATTTTTCATGAGTTATATCCGTTTTATCATTTTTTTGTTGTTATTTTGTTGCTTGTAACGGAAACAGCAACAAAAGCAACAAAAATCATGGGACAATCAAAAGAACCGATAAGGC